>DATFDN010000262.1:0-3491 GCA_035252035.1 Acetobacteraceae bacterium
CAGCCCGAGTTCCTGGAGCAGGCGGTGAACGCGATCCTGCGCAAGGCCGACATCCAGACCCGCGTGCATGGCAAGGACATGCTGCCGATGGCGGGCGAGTACACCGCCAGCGTGCTGCGCGCCGGGCTCGATGCGTTCATCGGGCGCTATCTTCCGGCCCTGCGGCCGAACACCGCGCGGCCCCTGCCCGCCCAGCCGCCCGGCC
This sequence comes from Acetobacteraceae bacterium, assembly GCA_035252035.1. GTDB lineage: Bacteria > Pseudomonadota > Alphaproteobacteria > Acetobacterales > Acetobacteraceae > DATFDN01. Next base: position 206 of record DATFDN010000262.1, read on the forward strand.
TGGAGAAGCACGTCCACCCGCGCCCGCCCAGCTTCTGCACGGGCTGTCCCGAGCGGCCGATCTTCACCGCGATGAAGCTGGTCGAGCGCGAGCTTGGCCCGCATCACGTGAGTTGCGACATCGGCTGCCACCTGTTCTCCATCCTGCCACCCTTCAACATCGGCGCGACGACGATGGGCTACGGCCTCGGCTGGGCCGGCGCGGCGGCGCTGAACGCCAAGGACGCGCGCAAGCGCACCATCAGCGTGATGGGCGATGGCGGATTCTGGCACAACGGCCTCGCGTCCTCGGTCGGCAACGCGGTGTTCAACAAGACCGACAACGTGCTCGTCGTGGTGGACAACTACTACTCCGCGGCCACTGGCGGGCAGGACATCCCATCCTCGCGCGCGCCCAGCCGGCGCGGCACAGGGAACCCGATCGCACGCGCGGTGCGCGGCGTCGGCGTGAAATGGGTGCGCGAGATCACCCGCACCTACGACGTCGCGCGGATGCGCGACGTGCTGAAGGAGGCGCTGACCACGCCCGCGAAAGGCCCCAAGGTCATCATCGCCTCGTCGGAATGCATGTTGAACCGCCAGCGGCGCGAGCGCCCGCGAATGGCCAAGGCCGCGAAGGACGGCAGGCGCGTGGTGCGCGAGCGGTTCGGCGTGGACGCCGAGACCTGCACGGGCGATCGTTCCTGCATCCGCCTCTCGGGCTGCCCGTCGCTGACGGTGAAGCCGAACCCCGACAAGCTGCGCCAAGACCCGATCGCGTCCGTGCAGGAAAGCTGCGTCGGCTGCGGCTTGTGCGGTGAGGTGGCGCACGCCGCCGTGCTGTGCCCGTCCTTCTATCGCGCAACGCTCATCACCAACCCGAGTCGCTGGGACCGCTTCCGCGCGCGCCTTGCTGGCTCGGTGATCGGCTGGTTCAACGGAGCGGCCGATGCCTGAAGCCCCGGCCGCGCCCGAGACTCTCCCCGCCACGCGCGCCATCACGCTCGCGATCCTGGCGATGGGCGGCGAGGGCGGCGGGGTCTTGGCCGACTGGCTGGTGGACGCGGCGGAAGCGAGCGATTTCGTCGCGCAGTCCACGTCGGTGCCCGGCGTGGCGCAGCGCACCGGCGCGACGATCTATTACCTGGAGTTCTTTCCCGCCGCCGAGGCGCGCGCCGCTGGTCGAGATCCGGTGCTGGCGCTGATGCCCGCGCCCGGCAACGTGGACGTGGTCATCGCATCAGAACTGATGGAGGCCGGGCGCGCGGTCCAGCGTGGCCTGGTCAGTCCGGAGCATGGCACCTTCATCCTCTCCACCCACCGCGTCTTCGCCATGACCGAGAAGATCGCGATGGGTGACGGCCGCGTGGACGCGACGGCGTTGCTGCGAACCTGCCATGCGGCGGCACAACGCGTGGTCGCGGCGGACATGCAGGCCCTGGCCGAGGCGGCGGGCGCGCATCTCAGCGCCGTGCTGCTCGGCGCCGTCGCCGGATCGGGCGCCCTGCCCGTCCCGCGCGCCGCGTTCGAGGAGGCGATCCGCCGCGCGGGGGTGGGCGTGGAGGCGAGCCTGAGAGGATTCACCGCTGGGTTTGACGCCGCTCGGGAACCCGCGGCCCCTCCGCCCCTCATCGATGCGGAAACGAAGGCAACGGAGCCCGACGCGGAGTCGATTATCCTGGAAGGCGTCCACCGCCTGACCGACTACCAGGACGACGCCTATGCCCGTCTTTACCGCGAGCGCCTGGACCGCTTGCGCCTGGATGGAACGCTGCGCGCCGAAACCGCCCGGCATCTCGCGCTGTGGATGAGCTACGAGGACACGATCCGCGTCGCCGATCTCAAGACCCGCGCGAGCCGCCTCTCGCGCGTGCGCGCCGAGGTGCGCGCTCGGCCGGATCAAGTCGTGCGCATCACCGAATTCATGCACCCGCGCCCGCAAGAGATCGCCGACACGCTGCCCGCCCCGCTGGGGCGTTGGGTGCTGCGCGCCCGCGCGCCGCGCCGTTTGCTGGAGTTGCTGACCGCGCGCGGCAGGCGTATCGAGACCACCTCGGTCGCCGGCTTCCTGCTGCTGCGGGGCATCGCCGCGCTGCGCCCGTTCCGCCGCCGCACGCTGCGCCACGCCGAGGAACAGGCGCGCATCGAGGCATGGCTCGCGCGGATCGGCGCGCTTGCCTCCCGCGATCCGGATCTGGCGTTGGAGGTCGCGCGCTGCCAAGGGCTGGTGAAGGGCTATGGGGAGACCCATGCGCGCGGCTGGGCCAATTTCCAGCGCCTCATGGCCGAGGCCGACCGGCGCGCGGGCACGCGAGGCGCTTCGGCCCGGCTCGCCACGCTGCGCGCGGCGGCGCTGGCCGACGAGAATGGGCAGGCGCTGGCGAAGGCGCTGGAGGCAGCATGAACCGCTATCGAGGCGATGAGGCGGCGATCCGCGCCCTGGTGCGCGGCGACGCGGTGCATCGCGACGTGTACACCGACCCCGATATCTTCCGCCTGGAAATGGAACGGCTCTGGGCGCGCGCCTGGATCTACGTCGGGCACATCAGCCAGGTGCCGAATCCCGGCGATTACGTGACATGCGACATCGGCGCGGAGCCGGTGCTGATGATCCGTCAGCAGGACGGCGGCGTGCGCGTGCTGCGCAATCGCTGCGCGCACAAGGGCGCGAAGCTCGTCTCCGACTGGTCCGGCAACGCCGGGCGGTTCCTGCGCTGCCCGTACCACAATTGGAGCTATCGCACCGACGGCACCCTCGCCGCGATCCCGCTGCGCCAGGGCTACGAGGGCACGCGCTTCGCCGAGTGCGAAGCGGCGCGCGGGCTGCGCCCGGTCTCGACCGAAGCCTATCGCGGCTTCGTCTTCGCTCGCCTCGCCGACGCTGGGCCAGGCTTGCGGGATTACTTTGGGGATTCGCTCTCCTCGATCGACTACATGGTGGACCGCTCGCCCCAGGGCGAAATGGAGATCGCGGGGGGCGTGCTGCGCTACATGCACAATTGCAACTGGAAGATGTTCGTCGAGAACCTGAACGACACGATGCACCCGATGGCGGCGCACGAGTCCTCGGCGGGCACGGCGAAGGCGCTGTGGGCGGACAAGCCGGCCGATGCGCCGAAGCCCATGGCGATCGAGCAGCTCGTGCCGTTCGCTGGAAGCTACGACTTCTTCGACAAGATGGGCGTGCGGGTGTTCGACAACGGGCACTCCTATTCGGGGGTGCATTTCTCCATCCACTCCTCCTACGCGGCGGTGCCCGAATACGAGGCGGCGATGAAGGCGGCGTACGGAGAGGAGAAGGCCAAGGA
>DATFDN010000263.1:0-2764 GCA_035252035.1 Acetobacteraceae bacterium
GGCGCCGGGGATGGCTACAGCCACAACGTCTATATCAACCATGTCGCCCAGTTCACGTTCGAGAACAGCGTCTCCACCGGCGCGATCCTCGGCCACGACATCAAGAGCCGCGCGCTGAACACGGCCATCCTCGACAGCACGGTCAGCGACGGCCCGACCGGCACGGCCAGCTACGAGATCGACCTGCCGAACGGCGGCAATGTCTTGATCCAGGGCAACACGATCGATCAGGGACCGAACTCGCAGAACCCGGTCATCATCTCCTATGGCGAGGAAGGCGGCGTGCCGGCCGGCTCGACACTGTGCGTGACCGGCAACACCATCCTCAACGAATTGACCGCGCACGTCCCGACCGGCATCCGCAACGCGACCACCCTGATCGCCTCGGTCAGCGGCAACCAGTACCATGGCCTGACGCCGGCCCAGCTCGTCTCCGGCCCGGCGGTGCTGACGAACAACACCTCGCTGGCCGCCGCGCCGGGGATGAGCGGCGTCCCAAGCAGCGTGACGAGCGGCCAGACGATAATCAGCCAGGATGGCACGGTCGTGCGAACTGGCGACGCCTTCGCCTCGGTGCTCATCACCGGCAGCCACGACACGTTGATCGCCGGATCTGGCGGGGTGAGCCTTGTTGCCACGGGCAACGATGCCCGCGTCACGACGCTGGCCGGGGTGAGCGACACGCTCGATGTGCGCAACTCCGGAACCGTGTTCAGCGCCGGGGAGGACAGCATCAGCACCGCGGGCACGGTCTGGGTCGTCGCGTCGGGACAGGACACGATCCACGCCGGCGCGGGCCGCACCGACCTGACCGGGCGCGCGGGCAGCGCCAGCACGGTTCTCGGCGGCAGCGGCGGCTTCATCTATGCCGGCCAAGGAGGCGCCCTCGACTACACGGGCGGCGCCGGGAGCGCGCTCATCAAGGCGGGAGCGGGCGAGGCCACGATCCGGTTCGGCACCGGCGCGACCACGCTGACGCTCGGCACCGGCGCCGCGCACCTGGTCTTCACCTGCGGGAACGGCGGCAGCGACACGATCCAGGGCTTTGATCCGACGCGCGACACGATCACCTACCAGGGCTTCACCGGGGACGCGGTGGCGAGCCAGGCCACGAACGCCGGGGCGACCCTGCTGACGCTGACCGACGGCACGAAGATCACGTTCCAGGGCGGCTCGGGGCCGCCGCCCTCTGGCTGAGCGGGCTTCACAGCTCGCCTCCCTCGCCCGATAGTCGCGCGCGCGAGGGAGTACGACGATGCCACGAGAGATCGAGGCGGTGATCGACGCCGCCCGGACGTTCCTGGGCGAGCGCATCACCACCAACGCCGCGCTGCGCGAGCACCACTCGCACGGCCAGGACACGCAAGCCCCGGTCCTGCCCGATGCCGTCGCGTTCCTGGAGACGAACGAGGAGGTCTCGCGCCTGCTCGCGCTCTGCCACCAGCATCGCGTGCCGGCGGTGGCGTGGGGGGCGGGCACCTCATTGGAAGGACATGTGACGCCGGTGCGCGGCGGCGTCACGTTCGACCTGTCGCGCATGGCCGCGATCCTGGAGGTGAACGCCGCCGACATGGATTGCCGCGTGCAGGCCGGAGTGACGCGTCCGCAGTTGAACGAGCACTTGCGCGACCAGGGCCTGTTCTTCCCCGTCGATCCCGGCACGAGCGCCTGCACGATGGGCGGCATGTGCGCGACCCGCGCCTCGGGCACCAACGCGATGCGCTACGGCGCGATCCGCGAGAACGTGCTCGGGCTGACGGTGGCGCTGGCCGACGGACAGGTGATCCGCACCGGCGGACGGGTGCGCAAGTCATCGACCGGCTACGACTTGACGCGGCTGTTCATCGGCTCGGAGGGCACGCTCGGCGTCATCACCGAGATCCAGTTGCGCCTGCACGGCATTCCCGAAGCGATCTCCTCGGCGGCCTGCCAGTTCCCCGATCTGCGCGGCGCCGTCGAGACCGCGATCGCGGTGCTGCAATCGGGGATTCCGGTGGCGCGCATGGAGCTGCTGGACGACGTGCAGATGGGCGCCTGCATCGCGTACTCGAAGCTGCAAGGGCTGGAGCCCCTGCCCAGCCTGTTCTTCGAGTTCCATGGCACCGAGGCAGCCGTCGCCGAGCAAGCGCAACAGACCGAGGCGCTTGCCGTGGACCAGGGCGCGCTCGGGTTTCGCTGGGCGACCGACCCGGCGGAGCGCGCGAAGCTGTGGCAGGCGCGGCATGACGCGCTGTGGGCGGCGCTCGCGCTGAAGCCGGGGCATCAGGCGCTGACGACGGATTCGATCGTGCCGATCTCGTGTTTGGATGAGGCGATATTGGGAACCAAGGAGGACGTCCTGGCCTCGGGCCTCACCGGGGCGGTGGTCGGGCATGTGGGGGACGGGAATTTCCACACCGTCATCCTGGTGCCGCCGGAGCCCGACGGGCTGGAGCGGGCCTGGGCGCTGGATCGGCGGATCGTGGCGCGCGCGCTGGCGTTGGGCGGGTCGTGCAGCGGGGAGCATGGGGTGGGGATCGGGAAGCGCGAGTTCCTGGTGCGGGAGCACGGGGAGGCGGCGCTGGCGGTGATGCGGAGCGTGAAACAGGCGTTGGACCCAAGGGGGATCATGAATCCGGGGAAGATTTTTTTGAATTGAGGGGTGTTGGTGGGTGGATCTTCGGTGGGTAGATCTGGAGAATCGCCTTTGGCGGTTCTCCCGCTGTGAGTCCCAGGGCTGGTGTGGATCGTCCAGTCTGCTGGTCGCGGCGGACTACGAGCGCAC
>DATFDN010000264.1:0-2288 GCA_035252035.1 Acetobacteraceae bacterium
GAATTTCGATCTCGTCACCTTCCTTGAGCCCAAGCGCCTCGACCACAACAGCGGGAAGGCGAACAGCCAGGCTGTTGCCCCATTTGGCGACTTGCATCCCAGCCTCCCGTGGATATACAATAGTGAGAACGTATATCTGCCGGGGGCTAGCGTCAAGCGAACCGCTCGATACGCAATCCGTTCAACAAAGCATCCCGCCGCATCGCAAGAGCGGACAGGGGCGTTATCTAAGTCAGATGCGTGAGATGAAGGAACCCAAGGTGAGCGCCACCACGCCCAAAGTCCTGCGCGGCCGTCAGTTCTTCGCCAATCCCGGCCCGACCAACATCCCCGATTCGGTGCTGCGCGCCATCGACCGGCCGACCATCGACTTCCACGACCCCGATTTCGTCGCGATCTATGAACAGGCCGTCGCCGGGCTCAAGCGCGTGCTCGGCACCAGCCAGCACCTGTTCATGTACGCCGGGTCCGGGCACGCGGCCTGGGAGGCGACGCTCACCAACCTGCTCTCGCCCGGCGACACGATCCTGGTGCTGGAATCCGGATACTTCTCCGAGGAATGGACGAAGATGGCCGCCGCGCACGGGGTCGAGGTGCGCACCGTCGCCGCCGACTGGCGGCGCGGGGTCGAGATCGCGCACGTCAGGGCGGCGCTGGAGGAGGACCGCGCGCACGCCATCCGCGCCGTCTGCGTGGTCCACAACGAGACCGCGACCGGCCTCTCCATACCCGTCCCGGAGGTCCGCCGGGCCATGGATGAGACAGGACATCCGGCGCTCCTTCTGGTGGACACGATCTCCTCGCTCGCCAGCCTGGAATTCCGCATGGACGATTGGGGCGTCGATGGCGTCGTGGGCGGCAGCCAGAAGGGGCTGATGTGTCCGACGGGCATGAGCTTCACTGCCGCGTCCGAGAAGGCGATGGCGGCGCACCGTCAGGCCAAGCTGGCGCGCTTTTACTTTGACTGGACGATCATGCTCGGCCGCTTGCCGCATATGAGCTTCGTCGGCACCGTGCCGGTGAACGCCTTCTACGGCCTGCACGAGGCGCTGCGGCTGATCGAGGAGGAGGGGATCGAAAACGTCATCGCCCGCCACGCCTACGTGGCGGAGGGCGTGCGCCGGGCCGTGCGGGTCTGGTCCGGCAATGACGGCCCGCAACTCTTCTGCGTCAACCCGGCGCGCTATTCCGATTCCGTGACCGCGCTCTGGATGCCGGACGGCTACGACGCCGAGGCGGTGCGGCGGACGGCGCGGCACCGCTACAACGTCTCGCTCGGCGGCGGCCTGGGCAAGCTGGGCGGGCGCGTCTTCCGCATCGGCCATATGGGCGATTTGAACGAACCGATGATCCTCGGCGCGCTGACCGCGGTGGAGATGAGCTTGCGCGTCGCCGGCATCCCGCACGGGCGGGGCGGGGTGGAGGCGGCGATGGCATGGTTCGCGGGCGCCGGTTAACCCGTTCTTAACCGTGGGGCGGCAGGCTCGCGCCTGTGTACGCCCCGCCCGCATCGCGCGCCCCGCTCTGGGCCTTGGGGCCGTTCGCCGCCCTCTTCTGCGTCCTTTCTGTCTGGTTCGGGCCGGACGCGAGCTGGGATCTGCGAAACTACCATCTCTATGATCCCTATGCGCTGTTGAACGGGACGCTGTGGCGCGACATCGCGCCCGCGCAGTTGCAGAGCTTCTACGCGCCGCTGCTGGACGTGGCGCAATTCGCGCTGCGCCGCGCCTTGAACGCGCACCCTTGGGTACTCGCGACCATGCTGGCGCTGCCGCACGCCGTCGCGGCGTGGCTCGCTCTCTCGATCGCGTGCCACGCTGGGTTGCCGCTTGGAACAGCGTTTCTCGCGGTCCTGCTCGGGGCAACCGGCGCGGCGGGACTGCCCACCCTCGGGACCGGGATGAGCGAGGCGATCCCCGAATGCCTGGTACTAGCGGGACTGAGACTGGTGCTTATCGACTCCCTCTCCGCCCCTCGGGGCGGAGAGGGCCGGGGCGGGGTGGGGGATGGCACGGCATCGTTCGCAGCCGGCCTGCTGGCCGGCCTTGCCATCGGGTTGAAACTCACATTCGCCATCAACGCGCCAGGGTTCGCGGCGGCGCTGCTGGCGGCTGGACGTTGGCGCTCCCTGCCCCTGCTAGGGCTCGGAATCGCCGCCGGGGCTCTCGCCGTCGCGGGGCCGTGGTGGTGGGAAGTCTGGCGGCATACCGGCAATCCCCTGTTCCCCTACTTCAACGATGTCTTCCGCTCGGCATGGGTGCCCCCCGTCGCCATGACCGATACGCGGT
>DATFDN010000265.1:0-3603 GCA_035252035.1 Acetobacteraceae bacterium
CGAGCACGACCCGCAGCATTATCTGGCCAATTCGCTGGCCCAGCTCGACAACGGGACCAACCAGGGCTTCGTCGCCGACTTCGTGCGCCATTATCCGAACAGCACGCCCGAGGAGCGGCAGGAGGTGATGGGCTACTACCCTCGCGGCTTCCTGCCGGCATTGCACACGCTCGCCGAGCACTTCGTCGTCTGCGACCGCTGGTTCTCGTCCCTGCCGGGTCCGACCTGGATGAACCGGCTTTTCGCCCACTCCGGCACCTCGCTCGGCGTCGTCAAGGAGCCGCGCAGCCTGTTCACGTCGGAGCTGCACCTGTTCACCGAGCGCACCCTGTACGACGAGCTGTCGGATGCTGGCGCGCCATGGCGCATCTACTATGGCGACGTGCCGCAATCGCTGGTCATGGTCCACCAATTCGGCCATCTGGACCGCTACCGGAGCTTCAGGCATTGGCGCGCGGACATCGAGGCCGGCGATCTGCCCGCCTATGCTTTCATCGAGCCGACCTATTTCGGCCCAAACCAGAACGACCAGCATCCGCCGCACGACGTGATGCGCGGTGACGCGCTGATCGCCGAGGTGTACAACACGCTGCGCGCCAATCCGGGCCTGTTCGCGCGCACGCTGCTGTTCGTGCTGTACGACGAGCATGGCGGCTTCTACGATCACGTGGTGCCGCCCGCGACCGTGGCGCCGGACGACCACACCGAGCACTTCGCGTTCAATATCCTGGGCTTCCGCGTACCCGCCGTGCTGGTCTCGCCGATGCTCGATCCGGGGGTCGTGCATACGGTGTTCGACCACACCAGCCTTCTGCGCATGGCCTCCAATCGCTATCCCGGCGTGCAGCCGCTGGGCCGGCGCGCGCGGCAGGCGAACGATCCGCTGGAGTCCCTGACCTGGCGGCAGACGCCGCGCACCAATTGCCCCGTGGCGCCCATTGCCCCCGATATCCAGCCCGCGCGCACCATCCGGACCTTGGAGGGATTCAAGGAGTCCCTGTTCGGCCTGACCGGCCATCTCCAGAGCGAGATCAAGCACCCCAGGCGCCGCGCCAGCCTGAGAGCGCGTGATGACGATGCGCTCGGGAACGGCTGGGTCCAGGCGAAGCTGGCGACCGACCGGCTGGACGCGTTCATGGAGGACGCTATCAGTGCCGGCGGGTTGATTGAGCGGATTATCCGGTCAGTGCGCCGACGGGTGGGGCTGTAGCCTACCCATCCTCCGCCATGGTCGTGCGCCGGGTCAGTGCTCCAGGAGCGGATAGAGGGAGAGCACCAGCAGCAAGGCCATGGCCCCGTTGAACGCCCTTACGCGGCGTGGATGGGTCAACACCCGGCGCAGCGCGACGCCGCAGCCGGCCCATAGCGAGATGCTTGGTGCGTTGATTGCCAGAAAGAGAACGGCGATGACGGCGACGGCGCGCGGAAAGCCGTCGCGGGGCGCGTAGGTGGTGACAGCCCCCACCACCATGATCCAGGCCTTGGGATTGACCCACTGGAAGGCCGCCGCTTCCAGGAAGCTCATCGGCCGCCCGCGACCATGGCCCGCCGCGACCGGGCCGGAGCGCGCGATCCGCCACGCCAACCAGAGCAGGTAGGCGCCGCTGATGTAGCGGAGGGCCACGTAAAGCACGGGGGTGGCCGTGAACAGCGCGCCGAGGCCGAGAGCCACCAACACAAGCATGAGCACGCAGCCTAGGCATACGCCCGCCATGTGCGGCAGCGTGCGGCGGAAGCCATGGTTCACACCCGAGGCCAGCAGCATCGCGTTGTTCGGGCCTGGCGTGATCGAGGTGGCAAAGGCGAACCCAGCGAAGGCCAGCAGGAGTTCGGCGCTCATCGGAGTCACCCCCTGCCTCGGAGCACGGGCCTTGGTGGGAGGCGTCCAGGCAGTTGCGTTATCCCGACCGGACTAGTAGCGTTACCCTGGCTTCTCATGAAAACAGATAACAGCATCGATCTCGTTACTCAACACCTTCGTGCGCTGGTCGAGGGCCAACCGCCGCGCGCACGCCTGCCCTCCGTGCGCGAGATGACGCGGGAGTTGCGCGTCAGCCCCGTGACGGTGCAGCGCGCCCTTGCGCGCCTTGCGCACGAGGGATTGCTGGAGGCGCGGCCGGGACAGGGCACCTTCGTCGCCGGCCGAGTTCGCCCTGACGCGACGCCAGCGGACCTGGGCTGGCAAAGTGTCGCCCTCGGTCCGGGGCGCACCTTGGCGGGAGCGCTCGGGAGCCTCTGCCTCGTGCCCCTGGACCACGCGAGGGCGCTGAACGCCGGCTATCTTCCAGAGGAGCTACAGCCCACCCCGCTGCTCACCACGGCGGCGGCGCGGGCGATACACCGGCCTGGCGTGTGGGCGCGCATGCCCATCGAGGGCCTGCCCGCGCTGCGCGCCTGGTTCGCGGCCGCCGCGGGAGGCGCCTATCAGGCGCATGAGGTGACGATCTGCCCCGGCACCCAGGCGGCCAATGCCGCCGCTTTTCGGGCGCTGGCCAGTCCGGGCGATCCCGTGCTGGTGGAGAGCCCAACCTATCTCGGGGCGCTCGCGGCGGCGCAGGCGGCCGGGCTGCGGGTCGTGCCGGTGCCGACCGATGTCGATGGCGTGCGCCCGGACATGCTGGCCGAGGCCTTCCAGCGCACCGGAGCGCGCCTCGCCTACTGCCAGCCCACCTACGCCAACCCGTCCGGCGCGGTGCTCTCGACCGAGCGGCGATCAGCGGTGCTGGCGGCGGCGGCGGAGGCCGGGGCCTTCCTGATCGAGGACGACTGGGCGCGCGACTTCCGCCTGGACGGCGAAGCGCCGCCGCCACTCGCGACGGCCGACCGCGACGGGCACGTGATCTACGTCCGCTCGCTGACCAAGTGCGCGGCCCCTGGCCTGCGCATCGGCGCGATCTGCGCCCGTGGCGCGGCGCTGGAGCGTCTGCGGGCGGCGCGGCTGGTCGATGACTTCTTCGTGCCAGGCATATTGCAGGAGACGGCGTTGCAGCTCCTCACCGCGTCCAGTTGGCCCCGCCATCTGCGGGCATTGCGGGCGGCGCTGCGCGAACGGCGGGATGCGATGGTCGCGGCGTTGCGGGCTCGGCTCGGGGTGGCGTGCCTGCCGCATGTGCCCATGGGCGGGCTGCACCTGTGGGTGCGACTACCGGATGGCGTGTCCGATCTCGATGTCGAGCAGCGCGCCGCGCGCCAGGGCATCCTGGTGAGCGCCGGTCGGCACTGGCACCCGGCCGAGCCGTCCGCTCCCTTCCTGCGGCTAAGCTTCGCCGCCGCCAAGCCGGACTGGATCGAGGCCTGCATCGCTGAATTGGCTTCGGTGGTGCGCACGACATCTGTTCCCAGCGGGTGACACCAACCCGCCTTGACTCTGACCCACCCAGTCATGCCCAGGAAGGGATTGTGCTGCGAAAGTCCGCCTTCTCCCGTCATTCCCGCGAAAGCGGGAATCCAGGCTGGTGGAAACTCACTGGAAAATCTGGATTCCCGCTTTCGCGGGAATGACGGGAGGCGGGCCTCGGGCGAGCCAAAGCGACTTTCGCAGCACAATCCTTTCGCGGGAATGACGGCGTAAGGGTCGAAGTCCATGCCGGGTAGAAGATTTCT
>DATFDN010000266.1:0-7361 GCA_035252035.1 Acetobacteraceae bacterium
CTGCTGTATCTGGTGTTGAACCTGGCCTCGAAAGGCTGGAAGATGCCGCCACGGGAGTGGGCTGCCGCCAAGGCGCAGTTCGCCATCCTGTTCGAGGACCGTTTTGTCACTACCTGATCACGCGGTCCCACACGGAATTCCTGATAGTCTCTTGCGGGGCGCTCGCCGCATCCGCCGACATCGAAACGCCACGGCCAGGGAAATCCAGCTTGCAAACCAACCTAAAGGCGATTATAAAACCGTCTCGCACAACCGGGATGCGACATGATAAAGGTCAACGGGATGCGGACGGACGCCCGCAAGGGCGTGTCGAACAACCAGCCAAAGGTCATGCGGGAGCAGGCGCGGGACTATCTCCGGCTCGCCGCCATGACCCAGATACCGGCACTTGCCCAGGTGTTCCGCGCCAAGGCCCACGCCCTCTACGCCCGCGCCGCCCTGGCCGAGCAGGCGATCGGCCACCCGATCTACTTCGCGCTGACTTGACCGGTCGGGGCGCCCCAGCGGGCCGCCGCGCCCCAGCCCTCCTTGGTCACGGCCCCGCGCCCGAGCAGCCGGTTCAGCGTCCACAGGAACCGCCGGGTGATGTCGGCCCGCAGCTCCCCATCGCCCATGTCCAGCCCCTTCTCGCGCATCGCCCGAACCGCGATCTCATCGGCCGTGATCGCGCGCCCCTCCGCCTCCCGCAGCGCAGCCTGCACGCGCTGCGTCAGCTCTCCGGTGACGAAGTGCGCCGAGCGGGCGAACCGCGTCACCTCGCGCTTGGCTTGCTTCACGTCGGGGGCGAACAGGCCGATCGTGCCGTCAATCTGCGCCATCTCGGCCTTGTGCTTCCGGATCTGGCGCTCCAGATCGGCGATCCGCTTGCTGATCTCCTCGCGCTTGGCGAGAAGGCCGGAGATTACGGGTGCGTGTTCCATACCAGATATGGTAGGTAAGCACGGCCCGAAGCAGAGGCACGTTGTGGTGGCAGATGCTACCTAATATCGGAAATCCGGGTTAAGGTAAACCGCGTCGTGTCGCCAAATCTCATTTGGCGACGCGAACACAACAGTAGATCTTGGCCCAGTAGCAGCGCTGCTGCAACGAAGTGTCACGAGACTAACATGCTTTTTTTAATGGTAATCCGCTTCTGCATATCGAGTGAAAATTCTCCATAGAGTGTAGTGTGGCTTAGAACATTCGGTGCGTTGAGTAAGAAACCCCAGGTAGAAGGCATGCGACACTTGCAAATACGGTTGCACATAGGGGTCTCTCACTCCTCGATGTGCAACGAGGGCTCCCATCCCACGCCTCGCTAAGTGCCCGTTTGAGAATGCCTACGGGTGGGCGACGCGCCGGAGCAGCAGCGCGCCCATGCTGAGGTGGATCATGGCGTCGGACACGTCGAGGCGGCGCTCGTAGTCGCGCACCAGACGCCGCCAGCGCATCATCCAGCCGAACGTCCTTTCCACCACCCAGCGCCTGGGCAGGACATGGAAGCCCTGCTGGCCTGCGAGCTTGCGTACGACCTCGATGGTGAAATCCCGATACGCGGCGGCGCTGGCCAGCTTGCCCCGGTCGTAGGCGCCGTCCGCGAACAGGTGCTTGAGCCACGGCCAGCGGCGGCGCACCGCCTTGATGATCGCCTCGGCACCAGCGGCGTCCTGCACCTCGGCCGTGGTCAGGTTGACCATGAGCAACCGCCCGTCGGTGTCCACGGCCACGTGGCGCTTGCGCCCCTTCACTTTCTTCGCGGCATCATAGCCGCCGCCACCCGGTGCCTGCGGCGCCTTCACGGTCTGGCTGCCCAGCACGCCCGCAGAGGGACTCGCCTCGCGGCTCGCCCGCTCGCGGTCGAGCATGAGCGCGACATCGTGGATGGTCTGGAACAGCAGGCGGCGCACAAAGCGCCGGAACCACCAATACACCGTCTGCCACGGACCGAAATGCACGGGCAGCATCCGCCACCCCCCGCCCGAGCGCGCCATGTAGCGGATCGCGTTCAGCACCTCGCGCAGGTCTGTCGTGGGCGGTCTGCCGCGCTTGGCAGGCTTGGGCAGCAGCGGCCGGACCGCCTCCCATTCTTCGTCGGTCAAATCCATCGGATAGCGCCGCCGCTCAAACGCGGCCTGCCGTGCCCGGTGCTCCTTGGTCCACATGCCTCCAAAGTGGGCAGGAGCGTTGCCCAAACCCAGTCAGATCAGCCATTCTCAAACGGGCACTAAGCCCGTTCGGCAATTGAGGGAGGGAGCTGCTAAGCCGAAATCTCAATGAGACATTCGCGCGCGGAGTAGGACGTCCGAGACGGGCAGTCAGGTAGAGAACTGGTGGTGGGGAGCGCCTGTCATCGCACTGGACCCGTGCCCATCGTGCAGGCCGGCGATCCGACACCCAGAGCCGCTCGGCTGCTGGATTGGGCCGCCTTGGCGGTCAGCATTCGTTCCCGATCCGGATGCCGCTCCCATCACGCCGCTGCTCAGATCTTTGAGCAGGCTCTTATCCCCGCTTCCAGAGGTGATGGCCTTTGTGGCATCGGCGAAACTCCTTGCCGCAAGGTCGGCGCTCGCCGGATCATCCGACGACGAGGAGAACGACCCGGACAGGGTGGCCGAACTGGACGTGGTGCCGATCGCGAGGGTGCCGCTGACGTTCGCATTGGTTCCGGATGCCGTGTCGATGAAGGCGAACGTTGCGGTTCCTCCGCCAGTGCTGGTCGGGTCCGCGCTGGCGTCCGCCGCGCTGTCAGAGAACGAGGAAAACGAGCCGGACAAGTTGGCTGAAGACGGCGTGGTGCCGATCGCGAGGGTGCCGCTGACGTTCGCATTGGTTCCGGATGCCGTATCCGTCGCGGTGAAGCTCGCCGTGCCTGAATTACCGGTACCCCTCGCGCTGCCTGGTGCCGGCGTGTCCGTGCCGGTGGCCGCCGGGGTCTCGGCGCGGGTTCCGGCTCTCGTTTCATCCGTGTCGGTCATCGCGCGATCCGTGCTGTTCGTCCTCATGATGTCCCTGCCGCTGCCTGCGTGGTGCTCGCCATCTTGCTGTTGCCGGAAGCCTTGGTCTGCTGTTCCGCGACAATCAAAAGGTTTGTTCAGCGACAAATCAGCGACACACCTATCAGTAGAATCTTCTTTCCTTGAGTGGGCGCTTGTCAAACCCGAAGCCGCCGCCAGGCGCCCGGGATGAACCGCTCCCATAAATTTGGCCCATAACGGGGTGTAGGCATTCCGGCTCTTGTGTGGTATAATGGCCTCGCTTAACGTCAACCAATGTGGGGTTTTGCTTATTATACCTAAATTATACCAAACGGTGAATTAAGATGAGCACGCGTCGTACATCCCCCATTTGCCGACGTCAACTGTTGAGCCCTGTCTCGCAAAGCGATCGTGGTACCGTTGGCGAATTCCCCCTTCATGCCGCCAAGATGGCGAAGCGCGAGGTGCGAGTGACGGCGAGCGGCCGTTTGGCGAACCACGCGGCGAGCCGGCCGAGATTGAGGGCGGCGGCGAGGGCGACGTTCTGCGGCCCCACTTTGGCCAACCCGCGATATCGAGCCCGGCGCACGCCAAACGCGCGCGTGCCTTGCGACAGGGTGCCCTCGATGCCCTGGCGTTGCGCGTAGAGCCGCCGTCCCGCCTCAGCCTCGTGCCGCGCCCGGGCGGCCATGAGCGCCTCGTGTTCCGGACGCGGGTGCAAGGTGAGCCGCCGGCGCGCCGCGCGGGTGCAGCGTGGCTTTGACGCACAGGAGCGGCAGTCGGCCGGACGGAAACCAGCCCGGATGCAGGGCCGGCCCGATGCCTTGTTCCTATCCTCGCCCCACCCTGCGCTCTCACGGCCCTCGGGGCGGCGCACGATCCGATGGGCCCAGTCCACCCTGAGGTCCGTGACCTGAAACGCGCCGCCCTCCTGTTTTTGCCAGCTCTGGTCCGGGCGCGCCGGGCCGACCAAGTCGATCCCGTGGTGGTCACGGGCCGCGACGATGTGACGCGCGCTGACATAAGCCGCCTCGACCAGGTGCTCGGAGGGCGCCAAACCCTTGGCCGCCAACGCGGCGTGGATGGACGCGACGCGCATCGCCTCATGCACGTTGGCCGGGGTGGTCTCGGCGTGGACCACGAGGTGGGGCGCGTCCGCGTCGCAGGTTTCGGTGAAGTGGACCATGCAGCCCACCCAGTGCCTGGCCGCCTTGGCCCGGGCCCGGGCGTCGGTGTAATGGGGAGACCCAAGGCGGTCGCCAGGCGCGCCGCCGCGCGGCGGCCGCAACCGGACGCCCGTCGGGCCAGCCCCGTGCTGGCCGCCCGTCTCGCGCGTGAAGTGCCTGGCCCAGACACGGCGGAGCGCCCCGACCTCGGGTGACCCGCGCGCCGCCGCGGGCGCACCGGTCCCGTCCAGCCTGTCGAGCAGACGGTGGCATCGACTGGTTCTGTCAGCTCTCGCGCCAAACAGGGCAGGCCAGCAATTTTACTTTAAATATCGCCACCAATCAGCAAGAAAACGGCTGATTGAGTGCCGCCGGCAATATATCTATTGCTGATAGGCGACCATTTGGCGCGAAACCTGACAGAACCCCAGACCGGTCCCAGGAAGTCAGCCACCGCCTCCGCAAACACCGCCAGGCGGTAGTAGTCGTGGAGCTCGGCGTTGAGGTCAGCGACTGCCTGGCGGACGTTCTGTAGTCTCGCCTCCCCGAGCGTGACGAACAGCACGGTGAAGTGGCCAAACATCCCAAATTTGGCTAAGCCTCTGAAAACCTGAGGCCTTCCAAATATTTGTCATACTGCTCAAATTTGCCCCGCACGCTGAGGCGCATCTCGTGGCTGACCCGGGACATAATCCGCTCGGTTGCCATATCCATCTCGACGAAAAAGTGCGCCCGCTTGCCCGTCTCCACATTCTCAAGGATGAATGCACCATCCGGCATAATCCGGTTTCCGCACTCTCAGAAGAGGCTACATAATCCGTGGTTTCACTCGCAAGCCTCGAACCCCGTTTGATCCGGCGATACTCTAAAAAGGTTTTGGCTAAGTGGATATGCGGCCTTTGGCGAACCGCGACCTCCAGGGCAATGAACACATCCAAGAGCCGCAGCCGATGCTCCATAATTTGCGTCCAGGTAGTCTCTTTACGCACCTCCACAAATGGGCCGACGAGTTCCTCGGGTATCCCGCAGTCATTGTGTAAGAACTCTCAGCCTTTGCGTTTCACATAATATGCTTTGAGGGTTGACCCCTGCCTGGGGACACTGATGTGGTCAAAAAACCCCACAATGCCCCGCGTTTCCATACCCCTCAAAAGCTGGGCCGCATAGTTGTAATGGACGCCAGCCATCCGGGCAAACTGCGCGACAGTCAGAAAGCGATACCGGTTGGTGGCAAAGAGGCCAATGAGGCTGTTCTCTGCCAACTGCATTCCGCAAGCGGCAGACATGCCCTCCCCTCTCCCCTGTTTTGTCTCAGGTGGTGGATCAAGCGGTGCCTCTAGGCGGGGCTCAGGCCGACGTCCCGATCACAACATCTTTCCCAGCAACTTCAGCGTCTTATCCGGCGCTTTGCTTGCAGACTGTTTTGCTCGAAGCCTAGGCTTCTCACAAAACACCGCCGCCTCCCTCGCGCCGGATTTTTTGATGGTTCTCAGGCTATGCCGGTGCCTGATCTGCTCCGGCAATTGCCAGTTCCTCAAGCGAACTGCCGGCTGACAGCTTCTCCTCGACCCACTTTGGCTTGCGGCCGCGGCCTGACCACACATCCCTCGGATTGTCCGGATTGCGGTATTTTGGCGCAACTGCTCCCCGTCGATCCTCTGCCCTTTCCCCCTCTGTCGAACGCCTTCGCCGGCGTCCTCCACCCTCGCTGATCTTCGTCAGTGAGACCTCAAAGCCTGCCTCACGGGCGAGCATGCGGAATTCATCCATCCGCTCCTGTATGCGCCAGGCAAGCAGCTCTCTGGCATGCTGGATCAGCTCACGAAGCTGTCCATCACTCATCTGCTCCAAGTCATTTGGCGAGCGTGCCAACGTTCTCTCCTGTAACCAGCAGTTTTCCCGAGCGGTAACTATGGAGAGGAAAGGACATAAGTCAATTGGCATCCGGCGGGATTGCTAGGAAGCGAGGGAGACTGAGCCAATACCCCATAAACTCCCTCTCTTCAGGAGTAGTCGGTTTGAATGCTTTTAGCGCTTTCAGCCACAACGCAACGTCCCGCTCACGAAGCATCAGCGTGATATTTGGCATATCAGCCAGTGTAATTTGTTTTTTGCGCTGCATCTCTGATTATTCTATCCCATTCCGTTCCCTTATCAAATACCCCGCTGCGCGTCACAGAACGTGTTTTGCGCTGTATAATTCAGCGCACCGACCGGTTTGTTTAAGAGAAGAGGAAAACAACAACATAACGCAATCACATGCCCGCTCGCACCCTACTGCTTTCTCCAGTCGATTGACGAAATGCACTTTCCCGACCTATACTTCTTTGCAATTATGGCCCTCAAAGAGGCAACAGCGTTTATTGTATGGAATATTGCAAACGGCTTTACGACGAAGACGAATTCGACGGGCTGACGGACGCCGAGCTGATTCTGTTTGCGGGACTAGAGCCAATTGCGTTTCGGTGTGAGCGGTAGCCCGCGTGGCGGAGCCAGCCTTGGGCGTTGCTGGGGGTGATCTGGTCCAGCGCGCGCGGCAACGCGGCGTCGCGTTGGTCGAGGTCGCGCGCTTCGGCGCGGCGCAGTTCGGCCTTCACCTTGGCCCAGCCGGGCTCGATCGGGTTGCGGTCGGGGCTGTGGGGCGGCAGGTAGCGACAGCCGATCCCGGCCGCCTCGACGGCCGCCTGCACGCAGGCCGCCTTGTGCGGGGCCAAGTTGTCCATCACGACCACGCGGCCGGGCCGCTCGCGCGGCGCGGGCAGGAGCACCTGCGCGACAAGGGCCAGGAACATCTGCGTGGTCGTGGCCGCGGCCACCGCCATGGCCGCGACCAGCCCATCCACCGCTATCGCACCCAGGATGGCCAGCCGCCTCCACCCACCTGGCACGCGGCCGACGGCGCGTCGCCCCCGAGGCGCGCGAGCGTGGGCCGGGGCCATGGCGGTGTCCACGCCGCTCTCGTCCACGAACACCAGCCTGCTCGGGTCCGTGCCCGCGCGCACCTCCGCGCGCCAGGCAACGCGGGCGGCTGCGACGTCCTCGCGCTCCCGCTCGCTGGCGTGGAGCGTCTTTTCTTGCGCCGCAGCCCCAGGCGGGCCAGCGTCCGGCAGATCGCGGCGGCGCTCAACGGCGCTGTCCCGGTGCGCTCGGCCAGGCGGCGGGCACACTCGGTCAGGTAAGGGTCACCCCGCTCGGCGACCAAGGCTGAAAGCACCCGTGGGTCGGCGCCGCCCAGCGCGCG
>DATFDN010000267.1:0-5573 GCA_035252035.1 Acetobacteraceae bacterium
GCTTTGGCCCGTGGAACGACGGCGACGCTGGGCTGGTGCGCGCGGTGTGGTGCCTGACCCGAAATCTGCGGCCCGCCAAGGTGGTCGAAACCGGCGTGGCGCACGGATTGACCTCGCGCTTCATCCTCGAAGCGCTTGCCATCAACAAGGCCGGGCACCTCTGGAGCATCGACCTTCCCCCGCTCGATCGCCGGCTGCAAAGCGAGGTCGGCATCGCGGTCGGGGACCGCTTCGCCGACCGCTGGACCTACATCAAGGGTTCGAGCCGGCGGCGGTTGCCCGGCTTGCTCTCGGAGCTTCGGCAGATCGACCTTTTCGTTCATGACAGTCTGCACAGCGAGCGCAACGTGCGATTCGAGCTCGACCGGGCGTGGGCCGTCCTGCGTCCGGGGGGAGCGGCCGTCATCGACGATATCGATGCGAATTGGGGATTTCACTCCTTCAACGCCGCCTTCCCCGGCCATCGACACTTCGCTTGCGAGGCCGAGCCGCTGCGCCCCGATTTCCGGCGCCCCAATCAGAAGGGGCTCTTCGGGATCATCCTGAAGGCGCCGGTTGGGGACGCCAGCGCGGACCGCGCGGAAGCAGTCCATCATTTGTCTGATTGAGCATCGACTTCCGTTCGAGGACGCGCCGGGATCGCACGTGGGGATCAGGGTGCCATGATCCGCTGCCGGCGGGCGCCACCGCCCGCCGGCGCGAGGTTTGCTCTCAGTGGAGGGCGCTCCCCCGCCGGCCGTGCGCGCCAGCGCGTTTCTTCAGGCGGACCATCTCAGCCTGGCGCCGGACGCCAAGCTTGCCCATGACGCCCTGGATCCGCGAGCGGATCGTTGTCAGGGAAACCCTATCGCGTTCGGCGGCTTCGGAAGGCGACAGCCCCCGAGGAGCGTGATCGCCACCCGCTGTTCGGCGGGCGTCAGCGGGTCGGCGATTGTCCCGCAGGCCGAACCACTGGCGCGCTCCGTTCCAGCCTCGGTTCGCGAGTGCCTCGGCTTCGCGCGAAGTCTCCCACCGCTCGCTCCAAAGGCAATCAGGCCATCGCCTCGGAGCGAAACGGGCCTCGGCCCTCATCTTCCAGGCTGCGGAGCACGGCGCGCGCCTTCTGGCCCGGACTAATCCGTTCGCCAAACCCGCGCCGGGCCGTGCTATCATCGCCTCCCGACAGGACCCGGCTGCCCGGAGGAGACATCATGGAAGCCCCCCGCCCCGCCCCCGGCGAGGTCACGGATCGCAACCTCGCCCTCGAACTGGTCCGCGTCACCGAGGCCGCCGCGCTCGCCGCCTCGCGCTGGATCGGGCGCGGGCGGAAGAACGACGCCGACGGCGCGGCGGTGGAGGCGATGCGCAAGGCCTTCGACCAAGTCGCCATCGAGGGGACCGTCGTGATCGGCGAGGGCGAGATGGACGAGGCGCCGATGCTCTATATCGGCGAGAAGGTGGGCTGCGGCGGCCCGGCCATGGATATCGCCGTCGATCCCCTGGAAGGCACCACGCTCACCGCCAAGGGCGGGCCGAACGCCATCGCCACGGTGGCGATGGCCGAGAAGGGCGGCTTCCTGCACGCGCCCGATATCTACATGGACAAGATCGCCGTGGGTGGCGGGTTGCCGGATGGCATCGTCGATCTCGACGCCCCAGTGGCCGAGAACCTGCGCAACCTGGCCCGCGCCAAGCGCCGCGATGTCGCCGATCTCGTGGTCTGCACCCTCGATCGCGACCGCCACAAGGAGCTGATCGCCAAGTGCCGGGAGGCGGGCGCGCGCATCATGCTCATCAGCGACGGCGACGTGGCGGGCGTGATCGCCACCGCAATGCCGGATGCCGAAATCGATATCTATCTCGGCTCGGGCGGGGCGCCGGAGGGCGTGCTGGCGGCGGCGGCGCTGCGCTGCATAGGCGGGCAGATGCAGGGACGGCTGATGTACGAGGACGACGCGCAGATCGCCCGCGCGCGCGAAATGGGCGTGACCGATCCGAAGCACAAATACACGATCAGCGAGATGGCCAAGGGCGATGTGATGTTCGCCGCCACCGGCGTGACCTCGGGGGCGATGCTGCGCGGCGTGCGCCGATTGGGCGATGGCGCGGTGACGCACTCCATCGTCATGCGCAGCAAGTCCGGAACCGTTCGCATCATCGAGGCGCGCCACAACTTCGCCACCAAGACCTGGGTGCCGACCTGATGGGTGATCCGGCGCTTGGGGTCGCGCGCAGCCTCTCGGGCCGGAGGTGGATCTGGCGCACCGGAGAGGACCGGGTCGCCCTGGGCATTGCCCAGCGCGCCGGCCTGCCGGAGATCGTCGGCCGGCTGCTCGCCGCGCGCGGCGTGGGAATCGAGGGGTGCGGGCATTTCCTGGACCCGACCCTGCGCGCCCTGCTGCCCGACCCGTCGCTGCTCGCCGACATGGACCAGGCCGCCGAGCGGCTGGCCGATGCCGTGGCGCGGGCGGAGACGGTGGGCGTGTTCGGCGATTACGATGTGGACGGGGCCTGCGCTGGGGCGGTGATCATGGGCTTCTTGCGCGGCCTCGGCTGCGTCGTCCATCCGCACGTGCCCGACCGCATGACCGAGGGCTATGGGCCGAACGCGCCGGCGCTGCGGGCGCTGGCGGCGCGGGGGGCGAGCCTGATCGTCTGTGTCGATTGCGGCACCGCCGCGGGCGAGGCCTTGGCCGCGGTGCGCGGCGCGGCCGATGTGATCGTGCTTGACCACCACAAGGCAGAGGGGCCGCCGCCGGGCGTGCTCGCGACCGTCAATCCGAACCGGCCGGACGACAGCTCGGGCCTGGGAATGCTGTGCGCGACCGCGGTCGCCTTCCTGGCGGTGGTCGCCACGGCGCGCGCGTTGCGCCGGCGCGGCTTCTTCGCGGCCCGTCCCGCCCCCGATCTGATGGGGCTGCTTGACTTGGTGGCTTTGGCCACGGTCTGCGACGTGATGCCGCTGACCGGCGTCAACCGCGCCTTGGTCTGCCAAGGGCTGAAGATCATGGAGCGGCGCCAGCGGCCCGGCATCGCCGCGCTGCTGGAGGTGACGCAGGCCAGGAAGCGCCTGAGCACCGCGACCTGCGGGTTCGGCTTGGGGCCGCGCATCAACGCCGCCGGACGTATCAGCGACGCCTCGCTCGGGCTGCGCCTGCTGCTGTGCGAGGACGCCGAGGAGGCGGCCGCGCTCGCCCAGCGCCTGGACGCGGTGAACCGGCAGCGCCAGGACGTGGAGGCCGGCATCCTGGAGACCGCGTTCGCGCAGGCCCAGGCACAGGCCGACGCCGGCCATGCCGCGCTGCTGGTCAGTGGCGAGGCGTGGCATCCGGGGGTGGTCGGGATCGTCGCCGGCCGCATCAAGGAGCGGTTCAACCGTCCCGCCTGCGTCGCCGGCATCGGACCCGACGGCCTCGCCAAGGGTTCGGGCCGGTCGGTCATCGGCGTCGATCTCGGCACCGCCGTCATCGCCGCCCGCCAGAGGGGCCTCCTGACCACGGGCGGCGGGCACGCCATGGCCGCCGGATTCGCGTTGGAGCGGGACAAGCTGGACGCCTTCCACGCTTTCCTCAATGAGCGGCTCGCCCATGCCGCCACGCTTCCTTCGGCGGCCGACCTTCCCGTGGAGGCGTCGCTCGCGGTGCCTGGCGCGACCATCGAGCTCGCCAGCCACATCGGCCGCCTGGCGCCGTTTGGGGCGGGCAACGAGGAGCCGATCGTCGT
This sequence comes from Acetobacteraceae bacterium, assembly GCA_035252035.1. Taxonomy (GTDB): domain Bacteria; phylum Pseudomonadota; class Alphaproteobacteria; order Acetobacterales; family Acetobacteraceae; genus DATFDN01. The sequence continues at coordinate 3,703 of DATFDN010000267.1, forward strand.
GCTGCGCCACGCCCGCGTGGTGCGCGCCGACCGCGTCGGCCGCGACGGCACGACGATTCGGGCCTTTGTCGAGGGCGAGGGTGGCGGCCCGCGCCTCAAGGCCATGCTGTTCCGTGCCCGCGATGACGCCCTGGCCGAGGCGATGCTGGCGCGCGAGGGAATGCTGCACTTGGCCGGACATCTGCGCGCCGAGGAATGGAACGGCACGCTCAGCGCCGGCTTCGCGGTGAGCGACGCGGCGCCCGTGTAGCGGGAGGGCATCCCAGGCGGGAACCGGATGGGGTCCGGCTCGTTAGCCTCATCGGTAACATTCCGGATTCGCCAGGGGATCGGCGTCATGCGCTCGCGCGTTGTTGGGTTGGGGATGGCGTTGGCGGTCGCCGGCAGCCTCACTGGCTGCGTGCCGGGGACCGCCGGGTACGCGGGATGGTCGGAATACCGCCAGCAGCAGGCGGCCGAGCACGCCTATTTGGCTCAACGCAACGCCGAGGCGGCGCGGTTCCAGGCGCGGAGGGGCAATTACCGGGGCGCGCAACTCTCCCAGGCGGCGGCGGAGGACCAATCGGAGCAGGCGCAGGAGGAACGGAACCACGCCGCGCGGGACCGGTGGCTGGGTCAGTTCTTCCATTAGGGTGGTTTAAGGCCGACCGTGTTTTCGTTCCGCGCCGGTTCACCCCTCCCCTAACCCCTCCCGCAAGGGGAGAGGGGGACGACGTGGATGACTCCCCTTCCCCTTGGGGAGAGGGGGCGGGGGGTCGCGCCCGGCTCCAGTGACCCTGAAACGAGTCTAGCCAACGTGTGATGCCTGCCGCCCCATTTGGCTGACCCTTCCACCGTCATGCCTGGACTTGTTCCGGCCATCCACGACTTCGGGCCACGCCATCGCCCGCCGAAGTCGTGGATGGCCGTGACACGCACGGCCATGACGGCGTGGGCAGCGCGTCGGTCATCGCTAAAGGCGCTTGGTAGACACTCAGGCGCCAGGCCCCTTTTGCGCCGGGTAGGGGAGGCAGACCGTCCCCATGGCAACCCCGTTCCCGGATAGCCGACTGCCTCAAGGGAAGCGGCAAGGGTAGCCAAGTGCCTTTCCATCACCCTCCTGATCCCGCCAGTCGCGAGCCACGGTGGGGCGGCGCGGCACGACGAGCTTGGCGGTGAGCGTCTGCACGACATCGCCGCGCTGGTTCAGCGTCGTGCTGCGCACGGTCGCCACGCCGCGATCCGGACGCGAGCGGGACGGCGTGACTTCCAGCACCTCGCTCTCGACCCGCAGCACGTCGTCCGGGCGCGTCGGCCGCGGCCAGGCGATCTCGCCCCCGGTTCCGATGATGCCGCCGGCGATCGGCAGCCCGCCTTCGGTCAGCAGGCGCATGGTCAGCGCCGCCGTGTGCCAGCCACTCGCGGCGAGGCCACCGAACAGCGTGGCCGCCGCTTCCCGCTCGTCGAGATGGAACGGCTGCGGGTCGAAGGCGGCGGCGAATGCCTTGATCGCGTCAGCCCCGACCGTGAGCGTCCCCGACTGCCATCGCTGGCCGACGGCCAGGTCTTCGAGAAAGAGGCGCTTCGCATCCGGCCTCGCCCGGGCCGCGCCGGCCGGTACAACGGGGGCCGCGGCCGGGGTTGGAATGGCCTCCCCACCAAGGTCGAGCCCCCGCCCGTTGAGTCGGCCGATGGTGAGTTCGTCGATCCGCAGCCGCCGGACATGGCCCGCGCCGACCGCGAGCCGCCCGATTGCCAGGGCGCCGATTGCTACGACGCTCGCCGCAACCGCGCCGGCCGCGATGGCGCCGAAAGCCGCCGCGCCGGTGGCGGCGGCACCGACCAGACGCACCCCGTTTGCGGCTGCCCCGGTGGCAACCGCGGCACGCCGG
>DATFDN010000268.1:0-8226 GCA_035252035.1 Acetobacteraceae bacterium
TTCTCCAGGCGGCTCCAGGAGTCCGGTCTCGCCATTCACGACCTGCTCGCGCGGCCCCCTGATGTCGGTCGCGACCACCGGCAGCCCAGTCAGCATCGCCTCGATCACCGACATCGGCAGCCCCTCGAAATGGCTGGGCAACACGAAAAGGTCCGAAGCGGCCAGAAGGGCTGGGATATCGGTGCGGTATCCCAGCATCCGCAAGCGCCCGCCCAGCCCGCTTGCGGCGAGCAGGGCCGCCATGTCCTCGCCCCGGTCAGAGGCCAGCCGCTCGCCGGCCACCCAGAGGTCGAGGGCCGGCACGTCCCGCACCGCGCGCGCCAGCTCGGGATAGCCCTTGTGGCGCACCAGCCGCGAAACCGCCAAGGCCACGACCCGATCCCTAGGCACGCCGAGGGCGCGGCGGATGGCGACGCGGGCCTCCGGGTCCGGGTGGAACAGGGCCGGGTCGCGCCCATTGCCGATCGCCAGGGCGCTTCCGCTGATGCGCAGGCGGCGCGCATCCGCCGCCTCCTCGGCCGAGACGGTCATGAACACGTCGGTGTAGCGCGCCGCGAGCCATTCCATGGCGAAGCCCACGGCCCGCCGGGGAGTGGCGCCCGGCGCGTTGAACCAGAAGCCGTGGCCGGTATAGGCGATGCGCGGCACGCCCGCCGCCCGCGCCGCGATCCGGGCGAGGAAGCCGCTGATCGGCATATGCGCGTGGACCAGATCGGGCTTCTCGGCGCGAAACAGCGCGAACAGCGCGCGATAGGCCCGCCAATGCGCCCCCGCCGAGAGCGTGCGCTCCATCGGCAGGCCGGCCACGCGGAACCCTTCGGCGCGCACCTCCCGCAGCAACGGACCTTCGGCGCACGCCCCGATCACCTCGTGGCCACGCGCCCGGATGGCGCGCATCAGCGGCAGGAGGAAATGGCGCAGCGAGAAGTCGATATTGGTGACTTCGATGACCTTCATGCGCGCGCGTCCGCGCCCTTCATTCGGTCATCGCTCATTTGACCTTGCTGATCGCCCATTTCACCTGCTGGGGGCCATCGGCCTGGCCGGTGAGCACGACCTGCTCGGCGCGCTGCGGCTGCGGGCCGCCGAGATAGATGCTCTCTTCGAGCGACATGCGCGCGCCGTCCGCGCGCAGGCGCCAGCCGCCGCCCGAGGGCAGGCGCAGCAACACTGTCTCGTTGTCCTGCTGCAAGCTCGCCTGCACGGTCGGGTGCAGGTGGAAGCGCAGCGTGTAGGGCTGGGGCGTCGGCGCCTCGACCGCATCCTCGCCGCGCACGTCTTCCCCGCTCTCGGCCACATACAGCCTGCGGCGGTGGATGGCGCCGAACGGCTTCTGCCAGCCATCATGGCTCGCCTCCAGCCAATGCGCCCCGTTCGCCTCCTGCCGCTGCGTCTCGACCACCACGGGACGCCGGCCGAGACCCTGGGAGCGCAGCTCGGAGGAGTTGGTATCGGCGATCACCAGCGTCGAATGCGCGGCGGTGGCGCGCGCCGCGTCGCGCCACTCGGGCGGGCCGGCCAGGAAGGCGCCGCAATTGACCACCAGCCGGTCCCGTCCTACGGACATCTCCAGCGAAAGCGTGCCGGCATGGGCGTTGCGATCGAGCCCCGGCGGCGGGGGGGCGCCCGTGTTGACGATCACCAAGGTGCGCCCGGCCTGTAGGCGGTGGAATCCGCTTTCGGGCAAGGCGGCGGGGGGCCGCGCGCCGCGCCCGGCCTGGGCGAGCACCAACTCGATCAGCGCGCCATAGCCCTCCTTAGCTCCATTGAACAGCGCGAGCCCGCCATCGGCGTGGCGCAGGGCGCGCAGGGCGGGGGCCATCCGCTCGATCGCGGCGGGAAGCGAGGCGGGGGCGGGAGCCTGCGCGGCCTGGAGGAGGGCGCGGATCTCAGTCAGATCCTGGAGCGCGGCCAGCAACGCGGCCGGACTGCGCTCGGCGTGGCAGCCGTCGGAGAGGATCTGCCGGGCAATCTCCTGTGGAAGGAAGCGCAGCGCACGAGCCAGGAAACCGCCATGCTCGGGCAGCGCCACCGCGGCCGCGATCAGCCCCTTGAGCGCTGTGAGCGCCCGTTGGTCCACTTCTTCCGCCGGCAGCGCGGCGGAGAGGGCGCGGGCGTCCGAGACCAAACGGGCCATCAGCTTCTGGCGGAATGCGTCGTCGGCCGAGGCGAAGAAGAAGTCGTAGTGGCCGAGCCAGGCGGCGATGCGCGCGCCGATCACATCCGGGCGGTGCGCGACCGGATCGGCGGCTTGTGTGCCCATCCAGTCGGCAACCAGAGCGCGGGCACGCAGGCGTGCGGCATCCGTGCCCAGCGCGCGGAGGTCGCGCAGCCAAGTAAAGCCATGCGCGGTGGCGCGCAACGGGTCGGAGGCCGAAAGGTCGGGCCACGTGCCTTGGCGCAACACGGAGGTCGCGCCGTCGAGTTCCAATTCGTTCTTCAGCAACCGCGCCGCGCGGGCCGGGTCGCCGGGCCAGGGGTCGCGCACGGGCAGGGCAGGGGCGTCCGGCACGCGCCCGACACGCAGGCTCGGCACGCGGGCCAGCACGCGGCGCGCATCGCGCAGCCAGCGGCGGGGATCGTTCGGGTTCACGCGCCAACTCCTTCGCGCCCAACGTCTTCGCGCAGCGCCGCGATGGCGGCCGCGTAATCAGGCTTGCCGAACACCGCGGTGCCGGAAATCAGGGTGTCCGCGCCCTCGGCGAGCGCCAGCCGCGCGGTGTCCGGCTCCACGCCGCCATCCACGGCCAGTCGCACGGCTCGCCCGGTCCGGTCGATCATGCGACGCACGGCGGCGATCTTCGGCAGTTGCGAGGCCAGGAAACTCTGGCCGCCAAAGCCGGGATTGACGGTCATTACGAGCACGATGTCCGTCAGATCAAGCACCCATTCGATCGCGTCGGCCGGGGTCGCCGGGTTCAGCACCACGCCAGCCCGCTTGCCGTGCTGGCGAATCATTTGCAACGTGCGGTGCAGATGCGGGCCGGCCTCGGGATGGACCAGGATGTGGTCGGCGCCGGCTTCCGCGAAGGCCGCGATATAAGGCTCGGCCGGCGCGATCATCAGGTGAACGTCGAAAGGCAGCCGGGTGCGCCGGCGCAGCGCGCGCAACACCAAGGGGCCGAAACTGATATTGGGCACGAAATGCCCGTCCATGATGTCAAGGTGTAGCCAGTCGGCGCCGGCCGCCTCGATCGCGCCGACTTCTTCGGCGAGGCGGGTGAAATCGGCGGCCAGTAGGCTGGGCGCGACGACGATCCGCTGGTGGTGAGATGCATCCATGACCGGGTTGTAGTCAGTCGCTTCCGTATCGGACAAGCTATCGACTGGATTCGCGTGCGCGAGATTGGCAGACTCCCAGCATGGAGCAGGAAGTGCAACGTCTGAAATCCATGCTCGCCACCGCGCGGCGGGTGGTGGCCTTCACCGGGGCAGGGATCAGCACGGAATCCGGCATCCCGGACTTCCGCGGTCCGGGCGGTTTGTGGACGCGGCACAAGCCGATCGATTTTGAGACGTTCCTGGCCTCCGAGGCGGCACGGGCGGAGTCGTGGCGGCGGCGCTTCGCGATGGACGCGGTGCTGCGCGCCGCGCGTCCGAACCGGGGCCACGCGGCGGTGGCCGAGCTGGTCCAGGAAGGCAAAGTCGCTTCCGTCATCACTCAGAACATCGATGGACTGCACCAAGCGTCCGGCGTGCCGGAAGAGGCCGTGATCGAGTTGCACGGCAACACCACCTATGCCGCCTGCCTGGACTGCAAGGCTCGCTACGAACTCGATGCGATCCGCGCGGAGTTCGAGCGCGACGGCAAGGCGCCGCGCTGCCCGCGCTGCCATGGCTTCATCAAGGCGGCGACCATCTCCTTTGGGCAGCCCATGCCAGTCGCGGCGATGCGGCGGGCCGAGGCGGAAACCCTGGCCTGCGACTTGTTCCTGGCAATGGGCTCCTCGCTCGTGGTCTATCCCGCTGCGGGCTTTCCGCGCCTGGCGAAGCAGGCCGGGGCGCGGCTCGTGATCATCAATCGAGAGCCGACAGAGCTTGACTTTCTTGCCGATCTAGTACTGCACCGGGCGATCGGCGAGACGCTGGGGATGGCCGTCGGCATCCAATAAGCAAAGGCGGGTTGCCCGCGCCTTCCTGGCGCGCTATGGGGGCGCCGATTTAGCTGAGGAACGCTGCCGTAGCTCAGCGGTAGAGCACCCGCTTGGTAAGCGGGAGGTCGAGAGTTCAATCCTCTCCGGCAGCACCATCTCCTGACGCAGCCCCTTCAAGGGGGTCGCGGACGGCGGCCGATTTCAAGGCAAAATTGTGTCGTTACTTACATTTTTGCTGTATATGATGGCCGGAGTGACATTTTGGAGACAGCGGCCAGAGCGGGCGCGGTCGCCCTACCGGAATTTTTACGATGCATTAAGAAATAGCTTGCGTTGACGCGATGTTGACGTCACTCTTTCGGCACCGGCGAGGAGTCGCCCGTACGTTGAAAAGGTGGTGCTGAATGCAACGCATCCTGGTGGTTGAGGATGATCCGCTCGTCAGCGAGACGATCCTCTGCGTTCTCGAGGAGCACTATCAGGTCACTCTCGCCTCCTCCGTTTGCGGTGCTGCCTCCTGCTTGCGTGAGGAGCCATTTGATATCGTGCTCCTGGACTGCATCCTGCCAGGCGGCAAGGTGGCCGATCTCATCGCACAGGCGGAGAGACACGGGGCGTCTGTCGTACTGACCAGCGGCGATCCGGAACAGATCGAGGCATTGGGGGGCGGAAGGCTGCCTTTTCTGGCCAAGCCCTTCAGCCTCAACCGCTTGCTGGATCTCCTAGCAGCGACGAGCACGCAACGGGCCGCTTCGCTGGCCAGTCCCGGTCCGGATGCCCTGCCACAAATTCCCGCACAATGCGGGGCGCTCGCGACATCAGGCCCGAGCGTTGCCTCATTCCCCATCCCGGCCCGGCGGTCCAGGCCAGGGTTGCTGGCTGGCACGGCTTGGACGGTGGTGCTCCATGCCGCGGCCGCGACGCTCCTTACGCTCACGCCCGCACCCGCCGCAGCAGCAGCCGTACCGCACCCTGATTGAGCGGCGTCGGATAGGCGACGGCCAGGATCAAGGGGCGTAGGTCCGGCAGATTGAGCCAATGCGGCAGCTCACGTCGGATCAATCCGCCCCCTGGGCCACCCTGCCCGGTGATCACTTCCACGCATCGTACATGCTCGGCATGGGCGATCTTCACGAAATGGCACAGTGCCTGGAAGGCACGCTGCGCGGTGTGCCCGTGCAGATCGAGGCGCCTCGCGGCCGGCATACGCCCCGAGTGGAACCGCTGCCACGTCGCGGCGTCGAGCCCTGGCGGGTGCGTGCCGATCGCGAGGCGCGCTGCGGCACGACGGGGTGCGCCCGGCGCGTTCTGGGAAGGGGCGGCCACCTGGCTCGGCGTAGCATGTGAGGGGCGCACCGGCGCGGAGCGGGGTTCGGGACGAGCGCGCCCTGTGAGCGGCGTCACGCGGCTCACATAGGCCGTCCAGGCGGCCTGGTCGGCATCCGTCAGCGCCTTGCTCGCCATCTCACCCGCCGCTGCGCCCTTTCTTGGGCTCCGACCAAAGCACGGCCGCCGATGCCGCCGCTGCCGCGGCAAGCGCGACATAGGGCAGTGTGTACCCGCCTAAACGGGTCACTGCTATCCCGAATGCCGAGGGGATCAGCATGACACCGGAAAACATCGCGGCGGTGCCAAGCCCGGTGGCCTCTGTCCGCCGCCTCCCCCCCAGCCGGGCGTACTCGGCATAGGCAACCCCGGTGTAGCCGCTCGCCGTCGCACCGGCGAGTACGCCTACCACCATGACCGCCGCCGCCGGCCAGCTAGGGCCGAGGCGTCCCGCCGCGATGCAGGCGGACGCCATGCCCAGGCCATGGAGGGCCAACATGCGCGATGGTGGCAGTATACGGTCGGCCATCCAGCCCCAAATGGGCCGGCTGACCGCCCCCGCAATCTGATAGGCCGCCAGCACGCCCCCAGCATCGACCAGGCTGAAGCGCGCGACGGTGGTGAGCTGCACGGTCATGAAGGCGATGAAGCAGAGCTGCACGCCTGAATAGAAGAAGCTGGCGAGGGACAGGGCGCGCAATCGGTGGTCGTAGCGGAGCAGCCGGAACGGCTCCAGGAGCGCCCCGCCGAGCAATGGGCGGGTGGGATCGCGCCCCACATCCCAGCCGCGCCGGGGCAGCTCCATGATTGCCAGCAGCGCCAGCACCGGCCCGAGCTCGATCAGCAAGGCAGGACGCCAGCCAAGGGCCAGCGTGAGGGGCGGGACGATCAAGGCGCCAAGCACGCCGCCCAAGGGCACGCCGATCTGGCGGATGGACATGACCAGGTTGAACACCGTTCGTGGCGTCTGCGGCACCAGCAGGTGTGTGCTGGCCGGCGCCGCCGCCCCGTATCCAAGGCCCAGCGTCACCGCTGCCAGTCCCAACATCGCTACCGTACCGCCGCCGGCCGCGATGGCCAGCATTCCAGCCACTCCCAGCAGCACCATTTGACTGACCCGCACCGCGCCATAACGCCAGATGAACCCCGGCGCGAGCAGGGCGGAGATGATGCCGACGCCGTAAACGGCGGAGACGAACACCCCGACCAGCGGACCCGGCACGTTCAGGTCGTGGGCGATCTCCGGTGCGGCCGTCGGCACCGAGAACAGCGCCGCGGTCGCTAGCGTCTGCACGGCGAGCGTGGCCGCGAGGGGCCAGATTGGCATGGCGCCCAAGGACCGCGCAGCGGAGGCACGCTGGCCGCGCGCGTCGGTCATGGAAGCGGCTTTTCAGTCGTCCGCAAGCGTTTCGGGGAACTCGACGCCTTCAAAAATCTCAGGAAGTGGAAGCTCGATGCTGATCTCCGGCATCATGAGCACGGCCGGGCTTTCAATGACGTGCCCGACCCAATCCTCGCCCGCACGCTCGAACATGGTGGCCGCCGGGCGAAACTGCTCCAGCATCACATACCGGATGATTGATGGCGTGTCCCGGTACTCGCGGTTCTTCACCACGCGATCCGTAACGGCGGTCGAGTGGCTAAGGATCTCGAACACCACGACCGGTGCCTCGATCAACTGCGTGCCTCGGGGCACTGGCGAGCACACCACGAAAGCGTCTGGATAGCGGATGCTGCCGGCGACAGCGATCTTCAGTTCGATACCGATCGCCTGACACGGCTTGCCGCGCAGGCGATTGGTCAAAGCCGTTATGAGGTTCCGTTGAATAATGGCGTGCTCGAACGAGCCGCCCGTCATCGCAACCGGGGCGAACCCGTCGAATTCGTAGCGCAGCTCCTGGCGCCGCTCCCAGGCCAGGAACTCGTTATAACTCATGGGCTTCCGGAGGGGCGCGTTCATGGGAACATCCTTACGCCGTTACGGCTTCGTCGTCCACCAGGATAACATGGAGCCGGCGCGGTCCGTGGGCGCCCAATTCTAACGCCTGCTCGATATCGGCCGAGCGCGAGGGGCCTGTCACCAGCATCACCGTGCGCGGCATCGTGCCCCCCATCTCCGCCCGCAGCCTGTCCCACGCCTCCTCGTAGGCGCCGACGATCCGGCTCGCGCGCAGCACGACGATCTCGGTTTCGGCCAGCAGGTTCAGCGTGTTCGGGCGCTCCGGGCCGGAGGGGAGCATCAAGGTGCCAGTCTCGGCGATGCCGGCGAAGCCATGCGACAAACTGACCGCATCTCCGGGCTCCGCCCGTCCCTCGCGCACGGCCAGGATGGGCCGGCTCGACCAATCGATGGCCCGCAGCTCCGGATGGGGCGCCATGACCAGGGCGCTCGGCAAGTTCTGGGCGGCGAGGTAGTCGGCCACGGCCTCGGGCACCGCCGCGAGATCGGACACGCGGATGAACGTGCCATACTCGCGCTCCAGATTGGCGGCGAACAGCGCGACCTGCTCGGCATGGGGGAGATGGGAACGGGCAGGGACCAGATGGCGCGGATGCGCCCGCAGCCGCTCCCGCAGGGCGTAGGCGATATCGGGCGGCAGCTCGCCCCGGCGCAGGCCACGGCGGATCGCGGTCAGGATCGCGGCGCGGCCGCTCATCAACGCCGCGCCTGGCGCTGCTCGCGCGCGTAGCGGGCGAAGAACGTATCGCCCTCGGGGGCAGGCAGGTCGCGCCCTTCGGTCCAGCCGCCCGCCAGTGGCACGCGCCCCAGCCGCCCGCGCCGCTTGCCAAGCAGCCCGAGCCCGGC
>DATFDN010000269.1:0-8041 GCA_035252035.1 Acetobacteraceae bacterium
AAACCGATCTACGATAACCCGAATGTCAAGATCGGCCCCTATTCTCCGAAATAGGCGCGCGACGGCGCCCACCTATGCCGCAAGAGCAGCCTGCTCTTGAATGAGACGGGCGCGCGCAAGGTCGGCCAAGCTAATAAGGCCGACCAACTCGCCATGCTCCACCACGGGTAGGTGGCGCAGCCGGCTGCGGACCATCGTCCGCGCTGCCTCCGCGAGGCTGGTGCGCGAATTGACGGTCCGGACGGCGCGGGTGACGAGCTGGCCCGCGGTCATCTCCAGCGCCCGGGCCGCGTTGGCGGCCAGGCTCTCGACAATATCATGCTCGGCCAAGACGCCGAGCAACTGTCCGGAGTCATCGACCACCAGCGCGGCCTCCGCCTGGGCCGCCGACATGACTTGCACCACATCGCCGATCCGGTCCGCCGACTCCACGATAGTCACCTGATATGCCTTTCGCTTCAGGATAGCGGCCACCGTCATCTGCACTTCCCGCCTTCCGTCATTGCCGCGGTTCTCGCGCCGGTTCGACACAAGAGAGGGGTGCGGCGCACAACAACTCACGATGTCGTGGTGGCTTTTGGGTATGCCCGCGCCACGTGAATACGGCAAAACCCGTCCGGAGCCTTCGCGAACAAGAGAATGGATGACCGGGAATATCCAAAGCGTCCGATCGTCGGCATCGGCATCGTCGCCCTGAAGGGTGGTCACGTCCTCCTGGTCCGGCGCGGCAAGCCGCCGGCGGTTGGCACATGGACGCTGCCAGGTGGCGGCCAGGAGCTGGGGGAGACGGCACAGGCGGCGGCGCGGCGCGAATTGTTCGAGGAGACAGGGATCAGCGTGGGCGCGCTGGTGCTGGCGGCCCAGGTGGACAGCATTCGCCACGACGCCGCCGGACGCGTGCAATATCACTACACGATCATCGACTTCGCGGCCCGGTGGGAGGCGGGCGAGCCGATCGCCGGCTCCGACGTGACCGAAGCGGTCTGGGCGCCCCTCGATCAGCTCGATCGCTTCGAACTCTGGAGCGAGGCGCACCGGGTCATTGCGATCGCACGCTCGCTGGTGGGTTGATCGGGATTAGGGCGGCTCCGCCTGACGATGGGCGCGACGGTGAAGCGGCGGTACCCATGGCCGGTCGCCCCGCACCATCCGATCCGTGAGCAGTCGCGCGCCGTTCGGCTCCAGCCAGATCGCGACCGAGCCCTGCATCCGCGCGGTCACGCGATCCACCAGTGCCGGGCCACGGCAACGCCCGCGCGCCGCCTCAAGGGAAAGGATGACCACCGCTCGTTGACAGTCGGGCGGTGCGCGGTCCCGCAGCAGCAGAGCGGGAGGAGCGTCTGGGCGAAGCCGCAGCAGGCACGAATTCTCGGTGCAGGCAACCCGCCCATCCGCCGCCGTGCCTTCGAACGGCAGGCGGCCGGGCTCACCGGCGGCCCAGAACTGACGCCAGGAATCGCGGGTGAAGCGGGAGGCGCCCGGCGCCTGCTCGACCAGCATGACAGTCCCGGCGCGTACCCCGATTAGCTTCCCATCCGCCGCCATCAGCAGATCGGGCGGGCGCATCAGCCACGGCGAGGCCAGTCCGAGCGCCAGCGGAACCAGGCCGACCAGGCGCAGCCGCGTGGTGCGCCACAGGCCGAGCCAGGCCAGACCAAGCCCGACCAGGGCCAGGCCCCAGCCCGGCATGTGCGGGACCGGCACCACGGACAACGGCCAGGCGGTCACGTTTCGCGCGATCAGTACGATCGCGCGCACGCCCCAACCCATCGCCTCCAGCGCCGGCCCGTCCAGCCCCAGCGGCATCAGCGCCAGCGCCAGCAGTCCAAGCGGCATGACCCAGAGCGCGGTGATCGGCACCGCGACCATGTTCGCGATCACGAAATAGAGCTGCAAGCGGCCGAAATGATACGCGCCGAACGGCGCCGAGGCCCCGCCCGCGAGCAGGCTGGTGAGGGCCAGGGCGACGAGATGCCCAGCCACGCGACGCCACAACGCGCCGTCGCCATGCAGCCTCCGCAGCCAGGGCCGCAACGCCTCGTATCCGGCGATCAATGCAAGGACGGCGGAGAAGCTCATCTGGAACGACGCGCCGGGCACCTCCTGCGGCTCCAGCACCATCAGCGCGATGGCCGCGAAAGCCAGGCCCCGCACCGACACGGCGCGGCGCCCGAGCAGCGCGGCGAGCGTCACCAGGGCAGCCATCGCGAAGCTGCGCACAATCGGGACGTGCATCCCGGTCAGCACCATGTAGAAGCCGCCGGCAGCCAGCGCCGCGCCCGCCGCAACCTGCTTGGTGGGCCAGAACAGCGCGGTGCGCTCCGACAATGCGAGCAGCGCGCGGGTGAGCGCGAAGGCGAGGCCCATGACCGCGCCAATATGCAGCCCCGCGACGGCCAGCAGGTGCGCGAGCCCGGAGGCGCGGAACGCCTCGCGGTCGGATTCGGGAATGGCGGAGGGCACGCCGGTCATCAGGGTCGCCGCGACCGCCCCATCCGTGCCGGGCAGCCGCGCCTGCATCCGCCGCGCAATGGCTTCCCGCGTGTGCTGCATCCAGGCGGAGACGCCGGATGGGGGCTGGCGGGCGAGGCGCTCGGATGTCCCGATGGCGAACCCATACCCGGCGTAGCCCGCGAAGAAGGCATCGCGTTGTAGATCCCACCCACCCGGATAGGAGGGCGGCGAGGGGGGACGCAGCAGGGCGCGCACGCGCAGCGTGTCACCAGTGGCCAGCTCGGTCGCATCGCTTTCCCGCAAGCGGACGCGGATACGTCGGCGCAGCGCGGTGCCGTCATCCAGCCGCGCCTGCGCCACGGTGACACGCCTTCCTTCTGGCAGGATCTCGACCCCGGCGACTTGTCCAGTCAGCACCACCGCCCGGAATGGCAGTGCCTCTTGAGGGAGAGCGCGCAGGGTGGCGAACTGGGCTAGGGCGAATCCGGTCGCGACAGCGGCGACCGACACCAGGGCCGCCCGTGCCCAGCCGCGCGCGAGCCAGGCGGCCAGCCCGGCGGGCAGTGCCAGGGCGATGCCGGCCCATGCGGGGGGCTCGGCGCGCAGCCCGAAATAGGCCAGCACGCCCGTGCCCAGAAACACCGGCAGCCAGAGCACCAGGCGCCCCTGCTCGGCCAGCGCCAACGCCTCCAGCCGCGGGGACAGGGCGCGAAACGGCGCGGAGATGCCGGGGGGCAGGGCGAGCGCGATCGACACGGAAGAACCTCCGTCCCCAGACTGCCCGGCGAACCTCTACAGAGTGTCAACGGCTTGTCGCCGACCTGCTGAAAGGGTCTGATGTCCGCCTGTCCGGCAAGGCTTCGACCATGACTCGTACTCTCCCCGTCTGGCGCTCCATGCTCTACGTGCCGGTGAATGTTCCCCGATTTGTCGCGGGTGCGGCGGATCGCGGGGCGGATGCGGTCATTCTCGATCTGGAGGACGCGGTCGCGCCGACCGAAAAGGCGCGGGCACGGACATTGCTGGCCGATGCGGTGCCGGAGGTCTCGCGGCGCGGCGCCGATGTGGTCACACGGGTCAACCGGCCGTGGCGGCTGTTGGTGCGTGACCTGGAGGCCGCCGTCATCCCCGGCGTGACCGCGCTCGCCCTGCCAAAGGCGGACAGCGCCGAGCATGTCCAGGCCGTCGCCGAGACGATGGCGGAGTTGGAATCCGAGCGAGGAATCACGGAGCCGATCGGGCTGATCGCCATGGTGGAGACGCCGGGCGCGCTCTTCCGCATGGAGGCGATCGCGCGGGCGCATCCGCGAATGGTGGCGCTTACCATCGGGGCCGAGGATCTGGCGTCGTCAGTCGGGATGTTGCCGGAAGCCGAGGGCCTGTTATTGCCCAAGCAGCTATCCGTCTTCGCCGCCCGCGCGGCGGGCATCCTGCCGCTCGGCTTCGTCGGCACGGTTGCCGACTACAGGGACCCAGCCGCGTTCCGCGCCATCGTGCGCCGCGCGCGCCGGCTAGGGTTCCTGGGCGCGGCCTGCATCCACCCGTCGCTCGTTCCGGTGCTGAACGAGGAATTCGCGCCCTCCGTCGAGGAGGTTGCGCAGGCCGGCCGCATGGTCGCGGCCTATGACGCGGCGTTGGCGGATGGACTGGGAGCGATCACGTTCGAGGGCAAGATGATCGATGTCCCCGTGGTGGACCGGGCGAAGGCACTGCTGGCGCGGGCCGCCGCCATCGCGGCGCGGGCAGGGCAGGCGTAACGGTTGCTCCTTGGAACCCCTCCCCCCAGCCCCCGCAAGGGGAGGGGGAGTCGGAGCGGCACCGAAGTCTTCCCCTCCCCTTGCGGGGGTTGGGGGAGGGGTTGAAGCGACGATGCTTTCGGCTCGCGGGGATGCGAAACTCACACCCGCTCGAAAATCGCCGCGATCCCCTGGCCGCCGCCAATGCACATCGTGACCAGGGCATAGCGTCCGCCGGTGCGCTTCAGCTCATAGAGCGCCTTGACCGCCAACATCGCCCCGGTTGCCCCGACGGGGTGGCCGAGCGAGATGCCCGACCCGTTCGGGTTCGTCTTTTCCGGGTCGAAGCCAAGATCCTTGGCGACCGCGCAAGCCTGGGCGGCGAAAGCCTCGTTCGATTCGATCACGTCGATATCGCCCAGCTTCAGCCCCGCCCGCTCCAGCACTGCGCGCGTCGCCGGGACCGGACCGATGCCCATGATCTTGGGATCAACTCCCGCATGGGCGTAGGCCACGAGCCGGCCGAGCGGCTTGGCGTTGCGCTTCTCCGCCGCCCGCCCCTCCATCAGCACGACCGCCGCCGCGCCGTCGTTGATGCCCGACGCGTTGCCCGCCGTCACGGTGCCGTCCTTGCGGAACACCGGGCGGAGCTTGCCGAGATCCTCGGCCGAGGCATCAGCGCGCACATGCTCGTCGGTGTCGAACACCGTCTCGCCCTTGCGGGTCTTGAGGCGGATCGGGACGATCTGCTCCTTGAAGCGTCCTTCCTTGATGGCGCGGGCGGCACGGCGATGTGACTCGACGGCAAGGCCGTCCTGCTGGGCGCGGGTGATCTGGTGCGATTCGGCCAGGTTCTCGGCGGTCTCGCCCATATGAATGTTGTGAAACGGGTCGTGCAGCGCGGCGAGCATCATGTCCACCATCGCCGTGTCGCCCATCCGCGCGCCCCAGCGCACACCCTTCGCGAGATAGGCGGCGCGGCTCATGCTCTCGGCACCCGCGCCAATGGCGATGTCGGTGTCACCGAGCAGGATGCTCTGCGAGGCGGAGACGATCGCCTGAAGACCCGAGCCGCACAGCCGGTTCAGCGTCAGCGCCGGGGCGTTCTGCGACACGCCCGCATCGAGCGCGGCGACGCGGGCCAGGTACATGTCCTTGGCCTCGGTGTGGATGACGTTGCCGAACACGACATGCCCGACCTCTTCCCCGGCCACCCCCGCCCGGTTCAACGCCTCGCGCACGACAGTGGCGCCCAGTTCGGTCGGGGGCACGTCCTTGAGCCCGCCGCCGAAATCGCCCACCGCCGTCCGCACGCCTGACACCACCACGACTTCGCGTTGCATCGCCGTCCTCCTGTCGGTAGCCCTGCGCCTCTCGCACGGTGCAAGGCCAATGGCAAGCGCCCGCCCTCAAGCGATCTTGAGCCGGTCCAAGGACGGTAGGGAGCGTTCTGCCGTCAGTTCAGAACGCTGGAGGCTCATATGCGAACCACCATTGCGGCGCTGCTGCTGGGATCGACCCTGGCGTTTCCCGTCGCCGCCCAGGCGCAGGATTTGCAGAAATTGCTTGGCGGATTGCTGACCGGCAATCAGCAGCAGGATCAAGCCCTGCGCGACGCTTGGCGGCGCGGCTATGATCGCGGGCGCGAGGATCAGGCGCGCGAGGATCGCAGGGCGGCGGACCGGAACGACAGACGACCCGATTATAGATCCGATTACCGGGATGAACGGCCCTACCCGCCGCCACCGCCACGGGACTCCGATTACGGTTATCCGCCGCCGCGTTAGGGGACATCGGGCGCAACATACCAGACCACCGCGCGGCACACCCTGGTCTGGGTTTGTTCGGCGGTATAGGTGCGGTAGGATGCGGGCTCGGCGTGAATGCCGGGGAGCCCGCACATGTCTCATGGCGCTCTGATACTCGGCCGTCGGCGCGGGGCCGAACCATGCGCCTCCTGCGAGGCGCGGCCGTACAGCGTGTGCAGCGCCATCGGCGAAGCCGATCTTCAACGGCTGTCGGCGGTGGCCATGCCGTCGCGGGCCGATGTGGGACAGACATTCATCAACGAGGGCGATCTTGCGAGCAGCTTCTTCAATGTGACGGAGGGAACGGCCCGGCTTTTCACCTTGATGCCGGACGGGCGTCGCCAGATCACCGGCTTCGCAGGACGCGGGGATTTTCTCGGCCTCGCCGCGTGGGAAACCTACGCATTCAGCGCCGAGGCCATCGAGCCGGTGCGATATTGCCGGTTTTCCCGCCAGCACATACGGGATCTGCTCGACGACTTCCCCGCATTCGAGAAGCGTCTGCTGGCGATCGCTTCGCACGAGCTGGCCGCCGCTCAGCAGCAAATGCTGCTGCTCGGCCGCAAGACGGCCCGTGAGCGCGTCGCCACCTTCCTGCTGGCGCGAAGCCTGGACGCCGCACCCTGCGCCGCCCCTGTGCGCCACCTGCGCCTGCCGATGACGCGCGGCGATATCGCCGATTACCTCGGCCTCACCATCGAGACGGTGAGCCGGACATTGACTCGCCTGAAGAGGGAACATCTGATCGGCATTCCGAACGTCTCCGAGATTCTGATTCAGGATCGCCGTGGCCTTGAAGCAGCGTCCGGCGGGTCGGCGTAATGATCTCCTCGAATGAAACGAGCGTGCCCCTGGCGGTGAACACCGGGTTCCATTGACCCGCGCCAGCACAGGAATAAGCTCGCGAGCAACGATGCGCTGGGAGGAGCCCTATGGCCCACGAAGGACACAACGCGCCGCTTTCGGACACCGCCCTGCGCGTCAAGGCTCTGGAATCCCTGCTTGTCGAGAAGGGGCTGGTCGATCCGCGGGCGCTGGACGCGATCATCGATGCCTACGAGACGAAAATCGGGCCGCACAACGGCGCCCGCGTCGTGGCCCGCGCCTGGGTCGATCCGGAATACAAGCGCCGGCTGCTGCGCGATGCGACGGCCGCGATCGCCGAGCTCGGCTACACCGGCGTCCAAGGCGAGGACATGGTGGTGGTCGAGAACACGCCCGAGATCCACAACATGGTCGTGTGTACCCTGTGCTCCTGCTACCCATGGCCGACGCTCGGCCTGCCGCCGAACTGGTACAAATCGGCGCCGTATCGCTCGCGCGCGGTTTCCGATCCCCGTGGCGTCTTGCGAGAATTCGGCGTGAGCCTGCCCGAGGACGTGCAGGTGCGGGTGTGGGACAGCAACGCGGAGCTGCGCTACCTTGTCCTGCCGATGCGCCCCGAGGGGACGGAAGGAATGAGCGAGGAGCAACTTGCGAGCCTCGTGACCCGCGATTCCATGATAGGCACCGGCCTCGCGAAAACGCCTGAGAAGCGGGCGGCTTGAAGGGAGGACGGGAATGAACGGCATTCACGACCTGGGCGGGATGCACGGCATGGGGCCGATCGCGCCAGAGCCCAACGAGCCGGTGTTCCATGAGGAATGGGAACGGCGGATGTTCGGGCTTTTCATCACGATCTTCGCCGGCGGGCACTTCAATGTCGATGAGTTCAGGCACGCGATCGAGCGGATGGACCCGGCGGATTATCTCGAATCCCCTTATTACGAGCACTGGCTCCACTCGGCCGAGACGCTGCTGATCGAAAAGGGCGTGCTCAGCCGCAAGGAGCTGGAGGAGCGCAAGGCGCGGCTTGCGAGGGAGGCGTCCTGATGCCCACCCTTGCCCCTGAACAAGTGGATGGCGTCTTGAAGACAGGCGCCTCCGCGCGGGTCGATGCCGGCGTGGCGCCGCGCTTCCGCCCTGGTGATCCCGTCCTGGTCCGCAATATGAACCCGGTCGGCCATACGCGCCTGCCGCGCTATGTGCGGGGCAAGCGCGGCG
>DATFDN010000270.1:0-2412 GCA_035252035.1 Acetobacteraceae bacterium
GAACACGTCCGCGATCCGTTCCGCTGCGCCGCCGAGATCGCGCGCGTGCTGAAGCCCGGCGGGCGGCTGCTGTGCTGCGTGCCGTTCCTCCAGCCGGAGCATGGCTACCCGCACCACTACTACAACATGACGCGCCAAGGCCTGCGCGCGCTGTTCGAGGACCGGCTTGAGATCGAGGATCAGCGTGTGGTGCGCTCAACGCTGCCGGTTTGGTCCCTCACCTGGTTCGTGCAGAGTTGGGCACAAGGATTGCCCGAACCGGCGCGCGCGGAATTCCTTGATCTTCGCCTCGGCGATTTGATGGCCTCTCCAGCCTCGTTCCTCGACCGATCCTGGGTGAGCCAGTTGTCGCCCGAGAAGACCTTCGAGCTTGCCTCGGCAACCATGCTGTTCGCCCGGAAGCCCTCGGCGGCCAGCACACGTTGACATGACCAGGCGGGAACCAATGCTCGCACCATAAGTTTCGTGCGGCAGCCATGCCCGACGCACTCAGTGACAGAACCATCGAACTGGTGAAGCGGACAGTGCCTGCCCTTGAAGCGGGCGGCGTCGCCATCACCGACCGGATGTATCAAATCCTTTTCCGCAATCCACAAATACGCGACTTGTTCAACCAGTCGCATCATGGCGAGTCAGGCTCGCAATCCAAGGCGCTCACCGCCGCGATCATCGCCTATGCGCGCAACATCGACAACCTCGGCGCGCTTGCGTCTCGGATCGAGCGCATCACTCAGAAGCATGTGGGGCTGAACATCCTCCCGGAGCACTATCATTTCGTGGCGGAGGCCCTGCTCGGCGCGATCAAGGATGTGCTGGGCGCTGCGGCGACGCCGGACATCCTTGAAGCATGGGGCGAAGCCTATTGGTTCCTCGCCGATCTGCTGATTGCGCGCGAGGCGATCATCTACAGCCGCCTGGCGGCCGCGCCGGGCGGCTGGAACGGCTGGCGCGATTTCGTCGTGGAGCAGGTGAGGCCGGAGAGCAAGGTCATCCGCTCGTTCATCCTGGTTCCCGCGGATGGCGGGCCGGTCATGCGCCACCGGCCGGGCCAATATCTTACCTTCGCCCTGGACCAGATCCCAGGCGCGGGAATGCTGAAGCGCAATTACTCGATCTCGTCCGGGCCGGACCGCCGCGCCTATCGCATCTCCGTCAAGCGCGAGGCGCGTCCCGGTTCGCCTCCCGGCGTCGCCTCGAACTGGCTCCATGATCACGCCGCGCCAGGCACGATCCTCAAGGTCGCGCCTCCCGCCGGGGAGTTCTTTCTCGACGAACGCGACGACTCTCCGGTCGTGCTGCTGAGCGGCGGCGTCGGCCTGACGCCGGTGATGAGCATGTTCGAGGCCCTTGTCGGGTCCGGGGCGGATCGGGCCGTCTACTTCGTGCATGGCGCGGAGAACGGCCGGGTCCACGCGATGCGGGATCACGCGCGGGGATTGGCGATGAAGGCGCCGCGCGCGACCGTGCGCGTCTTCTACAACGCGCCAGAGCCGGGCGACGCGAAGGGGCGCGACTACGATGAATCCGGCCTGATCACCGCCGATTGGCTGCGCCGCAACACCCCGGTGCAGGAGGCGGTGCATTACCTCTGCGGACCACGGCCGTTCCTGCGCGCCATGGTGGGCGGGCTTGCCCGGTCTGGCGTGCCGCTCGGCCAGATCCGCTACGAGTTCTTCGGGCCGGCGGATGAACTGCTGGCCGCTTAGGATTCCGCGTCCCCCTCCCCTCGCGGGAGGGGACCGGGGGAGGGGCTTGCCTCGGCCGCCACCGGACTCGGCGGCTCGACCAACAGATCCTCTCGCCGAGGCAAATCGCGTAGGCTGGCCAAGCCGAAGCGCGTCAGGAACGTGGGGGTCGTCGCCCATAGGGTCGGCCGGCCCGGCGCCTCCCGTCGCCCAACGGGGGCGATCAGCCCCGCCTCCAACAGTGTGTCCAGCGTCGCTTGCGCGAGGCTCGCGCCGCGGATCGCCTCGATCTCCGGCCGGGTGACGGGCTGGTGGTAGGCGACGATCGCCAGCGTCTCCATCACCGCGCGCGGCAGCCGGCGCGGCACCTCGACCACGGTGCGCAGCCGGGGCGCAAGGTCAGGCGCGGTGCGGAACATCACGCCCCCGGCCACCTCCACCAGCTCCACGCCGCGCCCGGCATAGCGCGCCCGCAACGCCGCCACGACCATCTCCGGCACTGTGTCGTCGGGCAGCGCTTGACCGAGCTGGCGCAGGCTCACCGGCTGGGCGGAGGCGAAGATCAGCGCTTCGGCGAGGCGGAGGCACTCATCAGGCACGTCTCCTTCCCTGACCCCCTCCCGCAAGGGGAGGGGGCTTTCCGCCTTCTCCCCCTCCCCTTGCGGGAGGGGGCCGGGGGGAGGGGTCGAATCGCTCATGGGAGGGGTCGAACCGCTCACGCCTGCTC
>DATFDN010000271.1:0-3300 GCA_035252035.1 Acetobacteraceae bacterium
GAAGCGCGGGATGCCCCGGGCGCTGTTGACCGACAACGGCCCGGCGATGGTCGCCGACGAAGTCACCGAGGGCTTGCTCCGCCTGGGCATCGTCCACGAGCGGACACTCCCCTACAGCCCCTATCAGAATGGCAAGCAAGAGTCCTTCTGGGGGACCTTGGAGGGCCGGCTGATGAACATGCTCCAGCGCGTCGCCCAGCTCACGCTGGAGTTGCTCAACGAAGCGACCCAGGCGTGGAGCGAGATCGAGTACAACCGCGCCGTGCACCGCGAGACTTCCTGTGCGCCGGTTGAGCGCTTCGCCCACGCACCGGACGTGTCCCGCCCGAGCCCCTCGAGCGAGGCGTTGCGGGACGCGTTTCGCCTGGAGGCGCGGCGGACTCAGCGCCAGAGCGATGGCACGATCTCCATCGACGGCGTGCGCTTCGAGGTCCCGGCACGGTATCGCCACTTCCGCGAACTGACCGTGCGCTACGCCCGCTGGGACCTCGGCCGGGTCGACCTGGCCGACCGTCGTAGCGGGATCATCCTCGCCCCGATCTACCCGCTGGACAAGAGCGCCAACGCCGACGGCCGCCGCGCCTTTGTCGCGGCCGAGGACGGCGCCGTGCCGCAGGAGAACAGCTCCAGCAAAGGCGGGGCGATGCCGCCGCTCTTGACGCAGCTCCTCCAGGAGTATTCCGCGGCAGGACTGCCGCCGGCGTACCTCCCCAAGACACCCCCTTCGGCCACCGGAGACGCCTCATGAACACCAAGAAACTGCTCTCGCTGTGGGGGCTGAAATGGAACCCGTTCTCACCCGAGCTCCCCGGCGAGGCCCTGCTTCTGACGTCCAGGATCGAGCACTTCGCCTGGCGCGTCGAGCAGTTGGTCCAGGAGGGGGGCTTCGCCCTGATCACGGGCGAGTCGGGGACCGGCAAGAGTGTGGCATTGCGCATCCTCGCCGGGCGGCTTTCCGCGCTGCGGGACGTCACCGTGGGCGTGATCGAGCGGCCCCAGTCGAGGACCGCCGACTTCTATCGCGAACTGGGCGATATCTTCGCGGTGAAGCTTCAACCGCACAACCGCTGGTGCGGATTCAAGGCGCTCCGCGAGCGCTGGAAGATCCACATGGCCAGCTCCCGGATCAGGCCGGTGCTCCTGATCGACGAGGCCCAGGAGATGAGCCCGGAGGTCCTGGGCGAGCTGCGGATCCTCTCCAGTGCCGACTTCGATGCCACGTCGCTCTTGACGATGGTCCTCGCGGGGGACGGGCGACTGTTGGAGCGGCTGCGGCAGGAGGACCTGGTGCCGCTTTCCAGCCGGATTCGCGTGCGGCTGGTCACCGAGGCGGCCGCGCGCGACGAACTGCTCGAGTTGCTCCGCCACGCGCTTGCGAAGGCCGGTAACGCCTCGCTCATGACGGCCGAACTGATGGAGGTGCTGGTCGATCACAGCGCCGGCAACTACCGGTCGCTGATGATCATGGGCGGCGATCTCCTGGCCTACGGCATGGCACATGACCTGACGCAGCTCGACGAGAAGTGTTACCTGGAGGTCTTCCAGCCGCGGGGCGTGCGCCCCGTGCCCAAGAAGAAAGCGAGGGCCTGAAGATGCTCGTGAGTGCCAACCCGACGCTTCCCGGCTTCGACCGCCAGAGAGTCGAGCCGCCACCGCAACGTCTGACGAGGCCCGCGCGTGCGAACCCGACGCTTCCCGTGGTGCGCGTGGGCGAGATCCCCGGCGCCGAGGGGACCCCGCGCTGGCTTGTCGAAGGGCTCTGGGGCGAACAGTCGGTGGGTGTCATCGGCGGTGCCCCCAAATGCGCCAAGACCTGGCTCGGGCTGGACCTGGCGCTGTCGGTGGCCACCGGCACGGCGTGCCTGGGCAAGTACGCCGTGCCCGTGCCGGGTCCGGTCCTGGTCTATCTGGCCGAGGACGCGTTACCGGTGGTGCGCCAACGGATCGAGGGGATGGCCCGGCATCGTGGGATCGATTTCGCCGGGGTCGAGGTCTACGTAATCACCGCGCCTGTGCTCCGGCTCGATCGCGATCCGGACCGCACGCGGCTCTTGGAGACGACCCGGCGGCTTTTGCCTCGGCTGTTGATTCTCGATCCCCTGGTGCGGCTCCACGGCATCGACGAGAACCACGCCGGGGAGGTCGCCGCGCTCTTGGCGTACTTTCGCTCGTTGCAACGGGAGCTTGAGCTGGCGGTCCTGCTGGTGCATCACACGCGCAAGAACGCCGCGGGGGGGGTCGCCGCCGGGCAGGGGCTTCGCGGCTCCGGCGATATCCATGCCTTCGGCGACTCGAACCTGTATCTGCGGCGCACCAAGGAACACCTGGTGCTCTCCAGCGAGCACCGTGCCGCGCCGGCCGCGCCGCCGGTCGCTCTGGAGCTGGTGGCGAGCGACGCGGCGACGACCCACCTGGAGGTCATCGCGGAGCTTCACGAGGGCCAGCGCCGCGGTCTGGAAGAGCACGTCCTCGACCTCCTATCCGGGGGTGGGGTGCTGACGCGTGCGAAGCTCCGCGCGGCGCTGGCGGTGCAGAACGAGCGCCTGGGTGCGGTGCTGGAGTCGCTGGAGCGCGCCGGCCGGCTGTGCCGCACGCCCACGGGTTGGCGGCGCCTGGATTGATCGAGTCAGCGGGGCCGTTCCCGTTCCCCGGAGAGTGTTCAAGGGGAACGGAACGGTCCTCGTGCACCGAACCGCGCCGTCGGCGCGCGAGGGACCCCCATGCCCGGCGTCGACTTCGAGAGCGTCCGCAGGGAGATTGCGATGGAGCAAGTGCTCCACTTGCTCGGCTTCGAGCCTTCGGGCCGCTGTGGGGTGCAATGGTACGGCCGTTGTCCCCTGCATCAGTCGGGGCCGGGGCGTCACCGCTGCTTCTCGGTGAACGTGGCGCTGGGTCGGTACTTTTGCCATGGCTGTCGCAGTCACGGCAACCAGCTCGAGCTCTGGGCAGCGGCCACGCAGCAGCCGCTGCATCAAGCGGCGGTGGATCTTTGCCGTCGGCTCGGGCACGCCATTCCCTGGATTCGGCGTTGGTGATGGACGGCTCGGTCATCGTGCCGCGACGGACAACCCGACGCCACCATCACACAACAACGGCACAGAGAAGGGGCCACCGGTACTCGGACAACGGTCGAAGCGACGTCATCCCATCGATTATCTCGATCGAAGGTCCGTCAATTACCTTGACCACTCTCACAGCGAAATGGCTCTTGAACTGAGAGCATTGGTCATACGGGGCCGAGATCTCAGTCCACAGCGTGCGGGGCGATATCATAAAGTTGCAGGTGAAGAGTCGGGAGGA
>DATFDN010000272.1:0-3523 GCA_035252035.1 Acetobacteraceae bacterium
GGGGCGGCCCGTCTGGCGGGACGGGCCTCTCCTCCTCAGGTTAAGTTGGCAATGCCCGACGACAGCCTCATGCGGCATCGGGCAGGTCGCGCGGGGTCGGCTCGGAGTTCCGGGCTTGGCCGTCTCGGGTGCGCGCGCGCGACGCGTCGGCCACGCTTTCGACGGCCTGGGCCACCTGTCGCGGCGCGAGGTGGTGGACCATGTGCCCCGCGCCCTTGACGACCCGCAGCACGCTGCCCCGGATGCTGTCCCGCAGCTGCTCGGACCTGCGCTTAAACACAACCTTGTCACCCTCGCCCGCGATGATGACCACCGGCAGAGTCAGATTCTTGTAGTCCCCGCGCAGCGCGAGCGCGCCCGGGATCATGAGGGCGCCGTCCACCGAGGTGGCGCGGATCTGGGAGGGCCGCAGCGCCATCGCCGGCGAGTACTCCGCCTGGAAGCGGGCCGGCACCCGGGCCGGCGAGAACATCGCCCACTTGAGTAGCGGCATCTGCAACCAGCCGAGCAGCGGCGAGACGGTGTAGCGCAACACGTCACCCAGGATGGGAAGGGCGCCCGGCAGAACCAGCGGCACGTCGGGCCGCAGCGTCGCGAAGTAGTAGCCGGACACCAGCACGAGGCCGGCCGTGTCGGTCTGATGGCGTTCGGCGAGCGCGAGGGCCACGATGGTCCCCCAGGAGTGGCCGACGAGCACAGGCCGCTCGATGCCGAGCTGGCGCAGGGCCTGGTGGAGCAGCTCGGCCTGCTGGGCGGCGGTCCACAGGCGCCCGCGCGGGCGCTCGCTGTGACCGAAGCCGGGGCGGTCGAAGATGATCACCCGGTGAGTCCGCAGCAGGAGCTCGGCAACCCCGCTGGTGTTCCAATCGTCCCCGGTCACGGCGTTGCCGTGGATCAGCACGACGGGGCTGCCCTCGCCGCGGTCGCTGTAGTGCAGCCGCACGCCGTCCACCTCCATGAAGGCGCCTCGGGGCGGGTGCCTGCGCTCCGCGCGGCGGGCCAGGAGATGGTTGACGAGGGCGAGCGCGCCCAGGGCAGCAGCGCCCGCGAGGGCGGCCGCGATGCCGGAGAAGCGGGTCTTGGATGTCACGAGGAGAGTCATGGTTGTCCTTTGCGCGCGCGGCGGACCAGCGGCGCATCGACTGCTGGGCCGCGCCGGTAGAGCGTCAGGTTCATGGATCAGGGCGGCCGGACCACACCGTGCGGCGCGTCCGTCTCAGATGCCGTGCTGCACCGCAGCATAGAAGAGATAGGTGAGACCGCCGAAGGCCACACCCCCTCTCGGCAGCACGAGACCGAGAACAACGGCGGGGCAAGGCGCGGCTAGGATGGGCCGGACAACATGCTCCGGGCTGATTGCCGGCGAGTCCGAACAGGCCAGGCCGCTCTGGAACGACGCGTGAAGGACGGTACCCGTCAGGGGTTACGGCCTCTCGATATCACCCCACGATCTCGATCCCCGCGAAGAAGAAGGCGATCTCCACCGCCGCGTTCTCCGGGCTGTCCGATCCATGCACCGAATTGGCCTCGATGCTCTCCGCGAACTCGGCGCGGATCGTGCCCTGGGCGGCCTTCTTCGGATCGGTGGCGCCCATCACCTCGCGGTTGCGCGCGACCGCGTTCTCGCCTTCCAGCACCTGCACCACCACCGGGCCGGAGGTCATGAACCGCACCAGGTCGCGGAAGAAGCCCCGCTCGCGATGCACGGCGTAGAACGCCTCGGCCTGCGCCTCGGTCAGCCACAGCCGCTTCTGCGCGACGATGCGCAGCCCCGCCGCCTCCAGGGCGGCGTTCACCCGCCCGGTGAGGTTCCGGCGCGTGGCGTCGGGCTTGATGATGGACAGCGTGCGCTCGGCCGCCATGAGCGTGTTCCTTCCAACGATTGGGGCGGGTCAGTAGGCGTTCCCTCCGGTACGGGCAACTGCTAAGTCGCCGCGCATGTCGCTTCTGGTGATGTCTGGCGCGGTGATCCGGGTCGGCGGGCGCGCGCTGCTGGACGGGGCCGACCTGACCATCGATCCGGGCCGGCGGATCGGCCTCGTGGGACGCAACGGCGCCGGCAAGTCCACGCTGCTGCGCGCCATCGCGGGCGAAGTGGCGCTGGATGGCGGGGAATTGCGGCTCGCCGCCCGCGTCCGCGTGGCGACCGTCGCGCAGGAGGCGCCCTCGGGCGAGGACAGCCTGCTCGCGACCGTGCTGCGCGGCGATCCCGAGCGCCTTGCCCTGCTCGATGAGGCGGAGCGCGCTCCGCCCGAGCGGCTGGCCGAGATCCACGAGCGGCTGCGCGCCATCGGCGCCGATGCCGCCCCGGCACGCGCCGCCGCAATCCTCTCGGGCCTCGGCTTCGACGAGGCGGCGCAGGCCCGGCCGGTTTCGAGCTATTCGGGCGGCTGGCGGATGCGCGTGGCGCTCGCCACCGCGCTGTTCGCCGCGCCCGATCTGCTGCTGCTCGACGAGCCGACCAACCATCTCGACTTGGAGGCGACGCTCTGGCTGGAAGGGTGGCTCGCGCGCTTCCCCGGCGCGGCGCTGATCGTCTCGCATGATCGAGGGCTGCTCGACCGCGCGGTGGAGGCGATCGCGCATCTCGATCGCGGCCGGATCACGCTCACGCCCGGCGGCTTCGAGGAGTTCGTGCGCATCCGCACCGAGCGCGCGGCGCAGCTCGCGAGCGCGGCCGAGCGGATCGCGCGCGAGCGGGCGCACATCCAGCGTTTCGTCGATCGCTTCCGCTACAAGGCGAGCAAGGCGCGGCAGGCGCAGTCCCGGCTCAAGGCGCTGGCGCGGCTGCCGGTGATCGAGACGGTGATCGAGGACGCGCCCCCGCGCTTCGCCTTCCCCGAGCCCGCGCGGATCGCGCCGCCGATCCTGACGCTGGAGCGGGTCGCGGTAGGCTATGACGGCGTTCCCGTGCTGCGGAACCTGTCGCTGACGATCGACATGGACGACCGGATCGCGCTGCTGGGCGCCAACGGCAACGGCAAGTCCACGCTGGCGCGGCTGCTCGCCGGACGGCTCGATCCGCTGGACGGTGAGGTGCGGCGCGGGCCGAGGCTGCGCGTCGGCTACTTCGCCCAGCACCAGATGGACGAGCTGGCGGCGGATCTCTCGCCGCTCGCGCAATTGGGCCGCGTGCTGCCGCGCGCCACCGAGACGCGGTTGCGCGCCCAGCTTGCCCGGTTCGGATTGGACGCCGACCGGGCGGAGACTCCGGCGGCCAACCTGTCGGGCGGCGAGAAGGCCCGCCTGCTGCTCGCGCTCGCGACGCGCGAGGCGCCGCAACTGCTGATCCTCGACGAGCCGAGCAACCATCTCGACATCGACGCGCGCGAGGCGCTGGTCAAGGCGCTCGCCGACTTCGCGGGCGCGGTCCTGCTCATCACGCACGATCCGCACCTGGTCGAGTTGGTGGCCGACCGGCTCTGGCTGGTTGCGGACGGAACCGCGCGGCCATTCGAGGGCGATCTCGACGAGTACCGCGCCTGGGTCGCGGAGCGGACCCGGCCGGTTCTTAAGGCCGATT
>DATFDN010000273.1:0-2475 GCA_035252035.1 Acetobacteraceae bacterium
GATGCGGAGTGGGCCTATCCGCTCGGCACCGATTCGCAGGGACGCGACGTGCTCTCGGCGATCATGTTCGGCGCCCGGATCAGCCTGGTGGTGGGGCTGTCGGCGGTCATCTTCGCGGTGCTGCTGGGCGTGGCGATCGGCCTGGTCGCGGGCTACGCGGGAGGTTTCCTGGGCGCGCTGCTGATGCGCGCCGCCGATGTGCAGTTGACGTTCCCGGCGATCCTGATGGCGCTGCTGGTGGATGGCGTGATCGGCGCGGCGCTGCAACCCGGGACGCGCGCGCAGGTGCAGATCTACGTGTTGATCTTCGCCATCGGCATCAGCCGCTGGCCGCAATTCGCCCGCACCGTGCGCGGCTCCACGCTGGTCGAGCGCAACAAGGACTACGTCGCCGCCGCGCGGGTGGTCGGCCTGTCGCGGGCGCGTATCCTGGTCAGCCACATCCTGCCCAACGTGCTGGGGCCGGTGTTCGTGATCGGCACCCTGACGCTGGGCTTGGCCATCCTGGACGAGGCCACCTTGTCCTTCCTCGGCGTCGGCCTGCCGCCCACGCAGCCCTCGCTCGGCACGCTGGTCCGCATCGGCGAGGACTTCCTGTTCAGCGGCCAATGGTGGGTGACGATCTTCCCAGGGCTGGCGCTGGTCCTGATCGTGCTGGCGATCAACCTGCTCGGCGATTGGCTGCGCGACGCGCTGAACCCGAGGCTGCGCTGATGGCGCTGCTTGAGGTCCGCGATCTGACGGTGGAATTTCCGACCCGGCGCGGCGTGCTGCGGGCACTGGATCGCGTCTCCTTCTCGGTCCGGCCCGGCGAGGTGTTGGGCGTGGTCGGCGAGAGCGGGGCGGGCAAGTCGCTGACCGGGGCGGCGATCATTGGCCTGCTGGAGCCGCCAGGCCGCATCGCCGCAGGCGAGGTGCGGCTGCATGGCGAGCGGATCGACAACCTGCCGGACAGGGCCTTGCGCCGCGTGCGCGGCCGGCAAGTCGGCGCCATCTTCCAGGATCCGCTGACCACGCTGAACCCGCTCTATTCCGTGGGCCGCCAGTTGATCGAGACCATGCGGACCCATCTCACGCTGTCGGAGACCGAAGCGCGGCGCCGGGCCATCGGATGGCTCCATCAGGTCGGCATTCCGTCCGCCGAGCGCCGGATCGACTTCTACCCGCATGAATTCTCCGGCGGGATGCGCCAGCGCGTGGTGATCGCGCTCGCGCTCTGCGCCGAGCCGCGACTGGTGATCGCCGACGAGCCGACGACGGCGCTGGACGTCTCCATCCAGGCCCAGGTGATCGCGCTGCTCAGGGATCTGACGCGGGCGCGCGAGGCGGCGGTGATGCTGATCACGCACGACATGGGCGTGATCGCCGAGACCGCCGATCGGGTCGTGGTGATGTACGCGGGCCGGGTGGCGGAGATCGGCCCGGTGCGCGAGGTGATCCAGCGTCCGGCGCATCCCTACACGATGGGGCTGATGGGCAGCATCCCCTCCCTCGCGCACCGGGCCGAGCGGCTGACCCAGATCGACGGTGCCATGCCCCGCCTGGACGCGATCCCGCCCGGCTGCGCCTTCCACCCGCGCTGCCCGCACGCCTTCGACCGCTGCCGGTCAGGGCGCCCGGAGTTGATGGACGCCGGCCAGACTCGCGCGGCCTGCTGGCTTCGCGCCCCCGTGCCGGACGCGCGGCCGAGCCTCGCCCGTGCTTGAGACGACCCTCCCGGATGCGTCGGCCGCGCAGGCGCACGCCGTTCCCGTGCTGGAAGCGCGCGACCTCAGCCGTGTCTTCGATGTCTCCCGGCCCTTGTTGCAACGTTTGCTGAAAGGCGAGGGCCGGACCTTGTTGCGCGCGGTCAGCGAGGCGAGCTTCGCGATAACGCGCGGCACCACGCTGGCGCTGGTGGGCGAATCCGGGTGCGGCAAGTCCACGGTCGCGCGGATGGCTGTCGGGCTGCTGCCGCCGAGCGCCGGCGAGATCCGCTTTGACGGCCAGACGCTCTCCACCGCCCGCGCCCAGCCG
This sequence comes from Acetobacteraceae bacterium, assembly GCA_035252035.1. GTDB lineage: Bacteria > Pseudomonadota > Alphaproteobacteria > Acetobacterales > Acetobacteraceae > DATFDN01. The sequence continues at coordinate 2,017 of DATFDN010000273.1, forward strand.
GCGCTGCGGCGGCGGATGAACATGATCTTCCAAGACCCGTACGCCTCGCTAAACCCGCGCTGGCGGGTGCGCGGCATCGTCGCCGAGCCGATCCGCGCCTTCCGGCTGGCGCCGCGCCGCGAGATCCCGGCGCTTGTGGCGCGGCTGCTGGAACAGGTTGGGCTCGCCGCCGGCGATGGCGAGAAGTACCCGCACGAGTTCAGCGGCGGGCAGCGCCAGCGCGTGTCCATCGCCCGCGCCCTGGCGAGCGAGCCGGAGTTCCTGGTCTGCGACGAGCCGACCAGCGCGCTGGATGTTTCGGTTCAGGCGCAGATCCTGAACCTGATGCGCGACCTGCAAGCGCGGCTGAACCTGACCTACCTGTTCATCAGCCACAACCTGGCGGTGGTGCGCCACATGGCGGACCGGCTGGGGGTGATGTATTTGGGGCGCATCGTCGAGATCGGCCCGGCCGCCACG
>DATFDN010000274.1:0-16958 GCA_035252035.1 Acetobacteraceae bacterium
GCTCGGCGCGCCGCTCGGCCTGCTCGCCGGCCCGGCGCAGCACAGCGCGGACGCGGGCCAGCAACTCGCGGGGATTGAAGGGTTTGGGCACATAGTCATCGGCGCCGAGTTCCAGGCCGATGATGCGATCCGTCTCCTCGCCCATCGCGGTCAACATGACGATCGGCACGTCCGATTGGCCGCGCAGCCAGCGCGCGAGATCAAGCCCGCCTTCGCCCGGCAGCATCAGGTCGAGCACCACCAGCCGGTAATGCCCCCCTGTCCAGGCGCGGCGTGCCTCGCGCGCGTCACGCACGGCCGTGACCCGCATTTGGTGGCGCTCCAGAAAGCGCGCCAGCAAGTCGCGAATTTCCCGATCATCGTCAACCACCAGGATATGCGGCGTCTGGTCCATGGCGCGAGGGATGTATGAGCCAAATGGGGCGAGGTCAGGGCGTGTTGCACTCTGTTGCATTTCGTCGCGGTCCCGAACGCGAGGCGCAACGTGGCAAGGCCATGTTCGCGCCGCGACCAACTCCCCTATGGAGATCCCTGATGCGAAAGATCTTGCTCGCCGCCGCTGTCTCGTCCCTGGCCGCCGTGGGCGGCGCGGCGTTTGCTCAAAACGCGTCCCAGGCGCCCGCGCCCGGCGCCGAGACCCAATCGGAGACCGTGCCCCAGCCCGGCGCCCAGCCGCGTGGCCCGCACGAGATGCGCATGGGATGGTGGCACCACCGCCACGGCGGGCACGGCCTTGGCGAGCGCGGCCGCGAGATGCCGTTCGCGCCCGGCACGTTCGGCCTGTTCGCGCCGCAGCCGGACAAGCACCTCTCCCCGGCGGACGTGCAGCAGATCGCGCAGGCCATCCTGCTGTGGAACGGCAACCACGAGTGGAAGGTGGCCCAGGTTCAGCCGGGGCAGGACCACCAGGTGACATTCGCCTACGTCACCCAGGATGGCGCCACCATCGCCAAGTTCACGGTCAACCAGGACACCGGGCGCATCACGCGCGTCGGGTGATCGGCCGAGGCTTCAACTCCTTTCCCCGCCCCCTCCCGCAAGGGAGGGGGAGGTCGTAGAAGGCCAAACGCCTCTCCGCGCGGGAGGGGTGGGGAGGGGGTTCGTGGCTACGAAAGGGAAAGGAGACTTTCCGCATCCCCCGCCGGCCGCGCGCGCCGCGCTTGACGCGCTGGCCGCGCGCGACTCGCACCTTGCGCAGATCGAGAAGCGCGCTGGTCCGCTGCCCTGGCGGGTCCGCCCGCCAGGCTTTCCCGGGCTTCTGCAAGCGATCGTTGCCCAGCAGATCAGCAATCAGGCGGCGGCGGCGATCTGGAGGCGGGTCGCCGCCCTGCCCGGCGCGCTTGAGCCATCGGGATTGCTCGGCCTGAGCGAGGAGGCGCTACGCGCGGCTGGGCTGTCGCGCCCGAAGGTCGTCCACGCGCGCGCTCTCGCCATCAGCTTTGTCGAGGGGCGGCTCGAAGCGCGGGCGCTCCAGGGCATGGACGACGAGGCGGCGATCGAAGCGATCGTCGCCATACGCGGCATGGGACGCTGGAGCGCGGAGATCTACCTGCTCTTCGCCCTGGGTCGCAGCGACGTGTTCCCGTCAGGCGACCTGGCGCTCGCCGCCGCCGCCGCGCATTTGCTGAGCCTGCCAACACGGCCCAGCCCGACGGCGCTGCGCGCGATTGCCGAGGCGTGGCGGCCGGCGCGGGGACTGGCGGCCCGGCTGCTCTGGCACCACTGGCGCCATGTCACCGGACGCCCCGCGCTCGACGATATCGACGCGTCGCGTCCGTGAGCCAGCGTCGCCAAGGCCGCGCGGTCGCGGGATCAGAATTCCCTGCCGAACCCAATCAACCGGGGAAGCGGCTCTTTCGTATCCTCCGTGGGCGTGTAGTTCTTCAAGAACTGAGCGTAGAGCAGGTAGGCCTTGCGGGTGAGCGCCTGCGGCCCTCTCAGCGGCGGCGGCGCCCGCAATTCGTTCGGGATGGCTTGTTCGAAGAGAACCCGCCGCATCCGGATCGCGTCCGCGCTGTCCGGATCGCTGATAAGCTCCAGGCGTCCGGCGTCGGTGGTGTAGTCGTAGTACTCCGTCTCAAGTCCGTTCCGCGTCTCGATCTCGTCGGTGTCGCCGGCCCAGAACGCGTAGGTTCCGAGCTTGGCGTGCTGGGTGCGCAGGGCGATGATGTGGTACGGTGATTGGTTGAAGTTGTAGATCCCCGGCGCGGTCTCGTCGGTCGCGAGGAGCACGTAGGGCCGGCCGGCGGCCCCCGCCGACTTCAGCATCGGGACGATATCCAGGCGGTTGCCGTACAGCGTCGCCAAATCGCCGCTCATCCATGTCCGGCTGCCGTTGTGCGCGAGGGTGACGAGCAAGGGGAGCACATCGACCGAGGATGTAAGCCCGTTTCGGATGTCATTGATGTCGCCGATGAAGCGGCCCGTCAGGTCGGCCACGATCAACGGCACATGGAACGCCTCGTCGTAGCACGTTCCCACCTTGTCGCATGGGGAGCCATGCGCGCCGGCGTACTCCCCGTGGTCGGAGGTGAACACGATGACAGTGTTGTCCTGCACCTCGCTCGGCAAGCTATGGAACGCGTCGAGCACACCGCCGATGCGCTGGTCCACGACACCCATGATCTGCGTGTACGAGTCGAAGTTGCGCCGCCAATCGCTATCGGCTCCGGCTGAACCAGATCATGGACCGGCGGTGGACCTTGTGAGGTTTCGGCGTTCCGCGGACTCCTCCCATGAATTTTTTGGCTGAGCGGCAGCCTACCGTCCGGAGCGCACGGCCATCAGCGCGTCCTGGCATCTGGGCGACAGGGATTGGCTGTTGTCCTCCAGACAAGTCAGCGCGCGTCCGCCGCCAGGGGGGATGCCGCGGCAGTGGGCGCGGTAGTCCATCGCGCAGGACTGGCGCAGCATGGCCGCCTTCTCGCGGGGCGACATGGGCGGCGCGGCCGCCGCTGCCTCGCGCGGCGGCGCAGCGCCGCCGCCGATCGCGGCGACGGACTGCTGGCATGGCGGGGACAGGCTGGCGGCGTTGCGTTGCAGGCATTGCAGCGCCGCCTGCCCCCCGGTCGGCACGCCGGCGCAGTGCGCCTGGTAATCGGCGCGGCAGGACTGCCGGATGGCGTTGATCTGCGCTTGGCTCGGTTGCTGGGCCGAGGCGGTCCCGGCGAGCGCGGCGGCGAGCGCCACCGGCGCGAAGAACAAACGTTTCATGAAAGCTTTCCTCCTTCTGAGTCGTTCAACGTTGCGGTTCATCGCCTGAAACGCCCGCCGCCAAAGCCGAACTCGCGGCTGGCACCGCCCGCACCGGCTTGACGGAAGCCGCCAAATTGCCGCTGTTCGCCGAACATCCGCGCCTGCCGGTCCTGTTCGAGCTGCTGATAGCTGCCGCTGTCGAGGCGTCCGGCGTAGCCGGTGCCAGCGCCCGGGGAGGCCGCGCGGTTCTGGAAACGGCCCTGCGTGCCTTGCGTGCCGCCAAGCGTCGCGGGATGCGTCTGCGAGGCGGGTGCCTGCCTCCGCTGGCCGGCGCTTGACGCCGTCGGGGTCTGCACGGGCTGCCATCCGCCGTTCTCCCATTTCGACCAGCCGCTCGACGTGTGCTGATAGGCGTTGCCGTCCCGCCCGGCGTACACGTCGCCATTCGCCGTCCGCACCGCGCCCCCGCGATTACCGTTCACGCCGGCATAGCCGGCGCCCTCCGCGCCGGTGCTGGAGCGGAAGCCGCCCGCCGAGCCCTGGGCATTGCTGGCGCTTCGGGTCTGAACGGTCTGGTTCGGGCCGGTGAGCACGCTGGAGCCCCAGCGTTGATAGGCGTTGTAATTCTGGTTGGTGGAGCCCGACACGCCGGTGCGGGCGTTGTAGAAGCTCGCATTCGCACTGCCGCCATAGGCGTTCCAGGAGGCGCTGCCGCGCGCGTAGCTTCCGGTGGAGGGATTGTACGCCGACCAAGCGCCGGCCCCGCCATTCGGCCCATAGACCGCGCCGCCGCGCGCCCACGCGCCCGTGCTGGGGTTGTAGTAGCTCCCCCCGGTCGCCGCCCCGCCATACGGCCCGTATACGGTGCCGCCGCGGGTCCAGGCCCCGGTCGTCGGGTTGTACGCGACGTTGCCCGCGTAGGTGTAGGGGTAAGGCAGGTAGGCCGGCACCGGGCCGGGCACCACCACCGGCGGATAATAGTAGCCGGTGCCGTAGACCACGACGCCCGACGCGGGATAGGCCATCATATAGCCGGCGGTGTAGGCGAAGGTGACGGCGGCGGGCGTTGCCGCGCGCACCGTGACATAGGTGACGTTATAGGGCGGCACACTGGGCGGGATCGTGTAGATCACCGGCGGGACGCTCTCGGCCAGCGTCCATGGCCCGGTCGGCGTGGGCGCGACGAACCAAGCGCCCTGGTAGCAGGCGTAATAGTGTCCGTTGACTTCCAGCACCTCGTTCAGCGTGTTGGTCGCGTACTGGATCGGCGTGCCGGGGATGGGCTTGAAGCGCGGCGGCCCGACATAGGTGACGGTCAGCTTGGCGCGGTCGCGGCGCAGCGTCGCCTCTTGCGGGATCTGCGCCTGCAGCACGGCCAGTTGCGACTGCGCGGTGTTCGGGACCGAGGCGAGCACCTGCCCATTCGGCCCGTCCGGCTGGATCAGCGCGAACTCGGGCGGCAAATCATTCGTCGCGAACACCCAGGGTCCATCGAGGCTGGGCGCGGCGAACCAGCGGCCAGAGACCAGATAATAGAACCGCTTTTGCGACGGGTCGAAGAACAACGTGCTGGCGGTGTTCGTCACCCGTTGCAGGGACGTGCCCTCGACCGCCGCGAATTGCGGCGGGCCGGCGATCACGATGATCTCGGCCGGCTTGGTGCTGACGAAGATGGTCGGCGCGTTCACGGTGCTCGCGGCGCGCGGCGGGAGGTGGCTACGCACGTCGGTGAAGTTCGCGTCGTGGGGGATGGCGTTGAATGCCGGCGGCAGTTTGGTGGTCGGTGCATAGGGGCCGGTCGCGGCCGGGGCGGCGAACCAGATCCCGTTGTTGAGCAGGTACCACGCCTTGCCGTCGCTGAAGACGGCCCAGTTGGTGTTCGCCGCGAAGGACAGCCCGGACTGTCCCGCCGGCGCCAGCACCGGCTCGCCATCGAACACGACCAGGCTCGCCGGCTTGTCGCTATGGAAGATCACCGGCGGCGTGTTGTCCACCGCGACTGATTTTGCCTCGGGCGTCTCCTTGAGGCTGAGCAGCACGGAGTCGAGGGGGACCGGCCGCATGTGCAGGTGTGGCAACGCCGCCCTGACCTTCTCCTCCAGCCGCGCGGCCTGTCCCGTGTCGAGCGCGGGGAAGCGCGAGGCGTCCAGCTTCGGGTCGGACAGGATCACAGTCCGGGTCGCGAGATCGGTGTCGGTATCAAGCGACACCTCCACAGTGCCGAGGATCGGCGCCTTCGCGTCCGGCGGCGTGATCGCCACCGCGGCGCGCGCGGTCAGGATCTTGTGGTCTGGCCAGGTGATCGCCTGCGGCTGGTAGACCGTGACGCTCGCCCCGTCCACCGTGATGTGGTTGGGCCAGGCCGACGCCCCTGGTTCGGGCGCCTGCGCGCGCGCCATGGCCGGCGCCGCGATCGCGGCTGCCAGCAAGGCTCCGAACGTCCTCCTAAGCAGCCGGGTCGCTCGCATGTCGCTCCTCCCCTAAAGGCTTCATGTGCGCCTCAGTGACGGCGCGCTTCGAGATGCAGTGTCACGATCCGCGCCAGCAGCGTGGCCGGGAAAAGCTGCCCGACGATCGCTTCGAGGTTCGCCAGGCTGCGCGCGAACGGGTGAACCGGCAGGACGTCCCCGTACCCGGTCGAGGTCAGCGTCGTGAAGCTGAAGTAGAGCATCGTGCCGGCCGCGGTCGCGTCATTGTCCGCCTTGGGAAGGGTGAACGCGTCCGGCGCCAGTTCGGCGATCAGGCGGTAGGCGGCGGTGAACATCAGGGCGACGTTCAGGTAAAGGACGATCGCCCCGCGGACGCGGTGCGCGGTGATTTGCCCGGGGCCGAAGACCGCGCGCCCCACCACGGCCGACAGCGTGCCCAGGGCAAGCAGCGAGGCGCCATGTCCGAGGCAATCCGTGACCGGAGAGGGATGGGAACGCCGCGTCGCCGCCCCGATCAGCGCGACCAGGGCGCAGCCGAGCATCATGCTCATCGCCGCCTTGCTGCGCGAAGCCACCATGGCGGCAACCACGAACCCGATCCCCAGCAACCCGGTGACGAGTCCGGTCAGGCGCACGTCCAGCGCGACGAGAGGCTCGACCACGAAGATCAGCAAGCCTTGCAGCATGAGCAGGGCGGTCAGGCTGATCTCCCGCATCCGCTCCAGATCGACCGTGGCCGCGCGTGCCAAGCTCACAGCCTCTCCCTATTTCACAGCGCTGGGCGCGATCCAGTCTTGCGCCACCGCGAAGAGGCCGATTTGCTTGCCCAGGTCGTCCGCCAGTCGCGCGGCGTTGGCGCTGTCGCCGGTGCGCCGCGCCTCCGATCCCGCGTGCATGGCGCCGCCCAGGGCCGCCGATGTCGCCAGCCGACCCGCCGCCGCGCCCACACCCATGGTGCCGGCGAGGCCGGGCATACGGCCGCTGTTGGAACTGCCCTGGAAAGCGCTGATGAGGCGCGGCGGCGCGGACGCGGCGGCATAATAGAGCTGCGCGTCGGCGCTGACGCTGCTCTTGCCGGCGCCAAGCCCGATCAGCACGCGCCGCGTGCGGTTGCCCTCGTTGATCCCGACGATTTGCCCCCGCACGAGAAGGCTCGTGCCTTCTGTCGGGATCGCCCCGCCGGGCGCGCGCATCGCTGGCAGGCCGTACGAGGCCAGCTCGGCCGTCAGCGCGTCGGCCAAGGCCGACTGAGCTGCGGTCGCCGCTTGCCACTCCTGCGCGGAAACCGGCTGATCTCCCACGACACGCCTGATCCGCGCGCCGACCCCCTGATCGAGGCGAACCTGATCGGGCGCGATGGCGAAATCATAGACGATCACCCGGTCCGGACGGGGCAGCGTTGGCCCGGCGTAGTCCGCGACGGTTCGCACCCGCGCGGGCGCGCACGCCGCGAGGACGGCGAGCGCCAGCGTCGCAAAAGCCACGCGCACAGGTTTCATGGTTGCGTCTCCTCCTATTCGCCGGGCGCTTCCTGAAGGACGGCCGGCCTTTTCCTTGGCGCCACGCGCTCCTCGACGCCTTGCAGCACGACGAACAGCGACGGCGCGAACAGCACGGCGAGGCAGGTCGAGGCGATCATGCCGCTGAACACGCTGAGGCCGAGCGAGGCCCGCGCGGAGGCTCCGGCGCCCGTCGCCGTCAGCAGCGGGACCACGCCGAGGATGAAGGCGAACGAGGTCATCAGGATCGGCCGGAACCGCAGCCGCGCCGCCTCGACCGCCGCGCGCGCGATCGGCTCCCCGCCCACGAGCCGCCGTTCGCGCGCGACACCCACGATCAGGATGGCGTTCTTGGCGGCGAGCGCGATCAGCAAGACCAGGCCGATCTGCGTGTAAAGGTTGTTGGCGACGCCGAGGCCGCTCAGGGCGATGACCGGCCCCGCGAGGGCGAGCGGGACGGAGAGGATCACCGAGAGCGGCGCGATCCAGCTCTCGTACTGCCCGGCGAGGCAGAGGTAGACGAGCAGCAGGCCGAGGCCGAAGGCGTAGACGATCTGCCCACCGACGGCCTTCTCCTGGTAGGCCATCGCCGTCCATTCATATCCCGAACCGGGCGGCAGGGTATGCGCCGCGATCTCCTCCATCAACGCGATGGCCTGGCCGGAGCTGAATCCAGACGCGGGCACGCCGATCACGGTGGCGGCGGGATACAGGTTGTAGAGGGTGATGAGGGCCGGCCCGACGGTCGGGCGCACTTGCGCCAGCGTCCCAAGCGGCACCATGGCGCCGTCCTGGCTGCGCACGCTGAGCTTCTCGATGTCGCTGGGGCGCAGGCGGAACCGCGAATCGTCCTGGACATAAACCTGGAAGACGCGGCCGAACTTGTTGAACTGGTTGACGTAGCTGGCGCCGATATTCGCCGACAGGGCGGCGAACACGTCGCCGACAGAGACATGCATCGCCTCCGCCTTCACGCGGTCCACCACCACGTCCAGTTGCGGGCTGTCCGCCCGGAACGGCGTGAACACATGTTGCAGCCCGCTCTGGCTGTTGGCGGCCGTGACGATCGCGTGGCTGAGCCGTTGCAGCTTCGCGTAATCGAAGCTGCCGTCGCGAAGCTCCACCTCCATCGTGAAGCCGCTGGCGTTGCCGATGCCCTGGATGGGCGGCGGCACGATCACCTGGGCCAGGGCGTCCGGAAGGTCATCGAGCGCGTGTTGCAAGTGTCCATAGATCGACCGCAGATCCTGGCCTTTCGCCTTGCCGCGCTCGCCCCAGTCCTTCAGCATCACGTAGGCGGCGCCGGCGTTCGCCAGTGACGCATTGCCGTCGAGCACGGAGATGCCAGCGATCTCGATGACCTGATCGATGCCAGGCGTGCCGCGCGCGATCCGTGTCACCTCGTCCAGCGCGCGCTGCGTGCGTTCGAGCGAGGCGCCGTCGGGAAGTTGCACGCTGACCACAACGTAGCCCTGGTCCTCTATTGGGATGAAGGCGGTGGGCAGGCGCAGCAAGCCCCAGATGCTAAGGCCAGCGACGAGCAAGGCGAGCAGCGCCATCAGGCGGCTATGGCGGGTCATGCGGCCAATCAGGCCCGCGTAGGCGCCCTCGACCCGGCTATAGGCGCGGTTGAAGCCGCGAATGAGAACGTTGCGCCGCGCCTCGGGCTTCGGCGGGCGCAGCCAGAGCGCGCACTGCGTCGGCTTCAGCGTGGCGGCGTTGATCGCGCTGATGAGCGCGGCGGCGGCGATGACCAGCGCGAACTGCGCGTACATCTGCCCGGTCAGGCCGGGCAGGAAGGCGGCGGGGATGAACACCGCCATCAGGACCAAGGTGATGCCGACAATAGGCGCGAACAGGTCGCGCATCGCCGCCACCGCCGCGTCGTGGGCCGACAGGCCGCGCTCCATGTGCAGCGATGCGCTCTCCACCACCACGATCGCGTCATCGACGACAATCCCGATCGCCAGCACGACGGCGAACAGCGTCGCCAGGTTGACGGTGAAGCCGAGCGCCGCCATGGCGACGAAGGCGCCGAGGATCGTCACCGGCACCGTCGTGGCCGGCACCAGCATCGCGCGCCAATCCTGCAAGAACACCAGGATGACGAGCAGCACCAGCACCGCCGCCTCGATCAGGGTCTTGTACACCTCATCGATCGAGGTCTTCACGAAGCCCGTGGTGTCGAAGGGAATGGCGTAGGTCAGGCCCTGGGGGAAGCCACGCGACAGCGCGGCGAGCTTGGCGCGCACGCGAGCCGCCACGTCGAGCGCGTTGGCGTCTGGTGACTGGAAGATCGCGAGGCCCGCCGCCGGCTGGCCGTTGAGCTTGAAATCCTGCGAATAGGTCTGCGCGCCCAGCTCCACCCGAGCGACATCCTTGATCCGGGTGATCCGCCCGCCGCCGCTCGGGTCCGCCTTCACGATGATGTCGCCGAACTCGGCGGGATCGGCGAGCCGGCCCGCCACGTTCACCGTGTACTGGAAGTCCTGGCCCGCCGGCGCCGGCGGCGTGCCCACCTGGCCGGCCGTGACCACTTGGCTTTGCTGCTGGATCACCCCCACCACGTCCTGTGGGGTCAGGCCGCGCGCGTAGAGCTTCTGCGGATCGAGCCAGATCCGCATCGCGTACTGGCCGACGCCGAACACGTTCACGTTGCCCACGCCGGGGATGCGCGCCAGCTCGTTGAGCAGATTGATCGTCGCGTAGTTGCTGAGGAACAGGCTGTCGTAGCGGTGGTCGGGCGAGGTCAGCGTCGCGATTTGCAGGATCGCCGTCGATTTCCGCTGCACTGTCACGCCCTGCGCCTGCACCGGCTGCGGCAGGGACGCCATCGCGCCCGAGACCCGGTTCTGCACCAGGACTTGCGCGATGTTCAGGTCTGTGCCGATGGCGAAGGTGACGATCAGCGAATAGGTGCCGTCGCTGGCGCTGGTGGACTGCATGTAGAGCATGTGCTCCACGCCGTTCACCTGCTGCTCGATCGGCAGCGCGACCGTGTTCATCACCGTCTCGGCGCTGGCGCCGGGGTAGCGCGTGCTGACCTGCACGGTCGGCGGCACCACGTTCGGGTACTGCGCGACCGGCAGGAAGAGCATCGCGACCAGGCCGAGCAGCAGCGTCAGGGCCGCGAGCACATTGGCCAACACCGGACGGTCGATGAAGAACCGGGAGATCATCGCCCGGCGCCGATCACGATTTTTCGCCGCTGCCGAGGTCGGTCGGCTGGGGCGCGACCTTCTCGCCGGCGATCGCGCGCTGGATGCCGGAGACCACGACGCGATCATCCGGCCGCAGCCCGGCCTCGATCACGCGCAGCGCGCCCACGAGCTGGCCGGTGCGCACGCCGCGTTGCTCGACGACGTCATTCTGATTGACCACCAGCACATAGCGCCCGGACTGGTCGGTGCCCAGCGCCCGGTCCGGCACCAAGAGCGCATCCTGGCGCTGCTGCGCCAGCGGCACCCGCACCCGCACGAAGAAGCCCGGCAACAGCATGTGGTCGGCATTGGGGAAGATTCCGCGCGCCGTCAGCGTTCCGCTTGACGTGTCAACTTGCGGCGCGACGTAATCCAGCGTGCCGGCGTGCGGATAGCCCTCCTCGGTCATCAACCCGATCTCGACCGGCACCTTGCCGAGATCGGCGAGGGTCAGTCCTCGCCGCGCGAGATTGGCCCGGATGCGCTGCACGTCCTGTTCGCTCACGTTGAAGGTCGCGTAGATCGGGTTGAGCTGGACGATGGTGGCGAGCTTGGTCGGGCCACTGACGCCGACCAGGTCGCCCACGGAGGCGAGATGCGCCGTCACGAGTCCATCGAACGGCGCGGTGACGCGGGTATAGGCGAGATTGATACCAGCCAACGCCACGCCGGCTTGCTGGTTCTGTACGTTGGCCTGATCCGTGTCCCGCGTGGCGCGCGCCTGCGCAACCGTCGATTGCGAGGCGAAGTCGCTGCGGCCGAGCGAGGCCTGGCGCTGATACTCCGCCGCCGCCTGCGTGAGCTGCGCCTGCGCCGAGGCGAGCGACGCCTGCGCCTGCTCCAGCTTGGCCTGGAACGGCGCGGGCTCGATCACGAACAGCGTGTCGCCCCGCTTCACCGTCGCGCCGTCCTTGTAGTCGATCTCTTGCAGGAAACCTTGCACGCGGGCGACGAGATCAACCTGGTTGTAGGCGCTCAGCGAGCCAGTCGCCTCCAGGTACGGCGTCACTTCCTGCCGCAGCGGATGCGCAACGCCGACCCGCGGCGGAGGCGGGGGCACGTAGGCGTTGTCCTTGGCACGGGCGGGCAACGCCAGGGCGACGAGCGCGACCAGCAGCAGGGACCGGATCGCCAAGGCGCGGAGAAGGCTCGGCACAACGTCCTCCCTTCTGGGGCGCCTTCTGAATCGAGCGGCCCTAGGATCAGGTCGGCGGCATTACGTTTCCAATGCTAGGGGGATCGATGCCAATGATCAAGGAAAGTTTAGGTGCCCCCGCGATAGGGCTCGCCCCACCGTTCAGCGTATACGACTTCCTCCAAAGGCGCGCGCCGGACTGGCCCGAACCGCCCCATCGGATAGCCGATAGGCAGAATTGCGTATGAATGCACGCCGGGCGGCAGGCCGAGCGCGGCCTCCGCGTCCCTCTCGTGCAAAAGGTGCCGCGTGGTGAGCGTCGCCCCCAGGCCGAGCGCGCGGGCCGCGAGCAGCATGTTCTGCACCGCCGGATAGATCGAGGCTCCGTCCCAGCGCGTCGGCGCGGCGTTGTCCTGAAGGCAGGCGACGATCCATACCGGCGCCTCGTGGAAATGCTCGGTGAGGTACGCGACCGCGTCGTGCTGGCGGTGATACCGTTCGCGGCTCACGCCGGGGGGCGGCGCGCTGGTGCGGTAGCGCGGACCGATCACCTCGTCGAAGGCGCGCTTGTAGTGGACCTGAACCGCTCGCTTGATCGTTGGATCGGTGACGACCAGGAAGCGCCAGCGCTGCATGTTGCCGCCATTCGCGGCGCACAGGCCGGCTTGCAGGATCTTGGCGATGAGCTCATCCGGCACCGGGTCGGGGCGCAGCCGTCGCATCGACCGGGTTGTTCCGATGATCTCGAACAAGTCATGGGCTTCGGCCATCGCGCCCTCCGTGGCTGTGCTGTAGGTGTCACGCTGATCTGGGAGGAAAGCACATGCTGAAATTCGGCGCATCGATGTTCTTCACCGACTATTCCATCACGCCGGCCGAGTTGGGGTGCGCGTTGGAGGAGCGGGGCTTCGAGTCGGTCTGGGCGCCCGAGCACTCTCATATCCCGCTCACGCGCAAGTCGCCGTTTCCGCCCGGAGGAGACTTGCCGAAGAAATATTACGACGCGATGGATCCGTTTGTTGCCTTGACGGCGGCGGCCGTGGCGACGCGGACGCTCAAGGTCGGGACCGGGGTTTGCCTGGTTGCGCAGCGCGATCCGATCCAGACCGCCAAGCTTGTCGCCTCCATCGATCAGGTCTCGGGCGGGCGGTTCCTGTTCGGCATCGGCAATGGCTGGAACCAGGACGAGATGGAGAATCACGGCACGGTCTTCGAAACCCGCCACAAGCTCGTGCGCGAGCGGGTGGAGGCGATGAAGGAGATCTGGACCAAGCCGAAGGCCGAGTACCATGGCGAGATGGTCTCGTTCGGCCCAATGATGGCCTGGCCGAAGCCGGTGCAGAAGCCGCACCCGCCGGTGATCGTGGGGGGCGCTTTCCCCCATTCCGCGCGCCGGGCGATCCGTTACGGCGACGGCTGGATTCCGCAGGCTTCACGCAAGGCCTATGGCGAAATCGCCGACCTGATCCCGCAATTCTGGGAGATGGCCAAGGCCGCCGGGCGCGATCCGAAGTCTATCGAGATCACCATCTGGTTCCCCCGGCGGGATGCGGATCTGATGAAGCGGTATCAGGAACTCGGCGTATCGCGGGTCGTGTTCAATCTGGAATCGGACAAGGCCGATGCGGTGCGGCCGGTGATGGATGAGTGGGCGGGGTTGATGCGGGAAGTCAATGGCTGAGGGTTATGCAAGGCGCTTCAATATAGGGCACGCGTCCAGCCAAGGAACCCGAGCGCAATCATCCAGGCCATCAGCACGGAGACGGCGGGCATGTTGAGCGCCATCGCGAGGTCCGAGAACCCCGTGTAGGCGATCACAATGCCCGACGCGATGGTGGGAAGGCCGCCTGCGACGCCCAAGAACCCAATCCATTGCGGAAATCGCCTATCGATCCCAACGGCCATGCCGAAGATCGCCGCCGTTAGCCCCAGGAGCAGGCAGCTCATGCCCGCGAGGCCGGCCTCGATTTGCCGCACGGCGAAGCTCGCGGCAAAGAGCATGGTCCTTTCCGGTTCCGCAGCCGCCGCCCAGCGATCGACCATGACCTTGAGGGCGACGCCATCGACGGCTTGCAGCGCCGCCGTCGCCGCGATGCTGGCGGCCCCGACCGCCACGCCGAGGCTCGTCCATGCCGCAGCCGGACCGGCCTCCAACCGCCGCGCCAGCAGCACGAGCGAGCCCATCATGGCCCAGACGCCCACGAGCTGCATCAGGTGGCTCGCGACCCAGTGCCGATCGGCGGCATATTCCGCGAACGCCGCGGCGGCCTGATTGGGGTCCGCCTGCATCGGGTGCAACATGGTCCCGACGAGCAGGAATCCGGCACCAAAGATCGCAAGAAGCGGCCCAGGCCGGAATTTGGATAGGGCTCGCATGGCATCTCCGACGCGCAGGAGGACGGCTGCCTCTGCAACCACCCGCTGTTCGTGTTCGACCGGTTCGGCGACTTGAAGCACCGCGCGTTCAAATCAGTATCCGTCCGAGAACGAAACTGATTTTCTCAATGGTTTCGAGTCACCCTTGTCCCGCACCGTCATGCTCGCGCCAAGCGCGATCATGACGGGAGGAGAAACACGGAACCGCTTGATCTTGAATGAGAAGCATCCGGATGGACATGCACATTAGGCGAACATCGCCTCCATCTCCCGCCGGCAGCGATACGCTGTGTTGGTGGTGTCGAGCGCCACGTCCTCCCACGTGACGCTGCGCCCCGCCTTCACGTCGCGCAGCAGGCGCACGCGGTTCGCAAGCCCGATCGGCAGCCCGCCGATCTCCAGGCTGGTCTGGGCCGGCAGCAGCTTGCCCCAGACGCAACCGCCGCCTTCGCCGTCCAGCATCTCGCCCGCGCGCAGGTCGCGCTTGGCGGTGGCGACGACGTCGGCGCGGAAGCCGTCCGGCGCCCCGGTGGGCTCGCCTCGCAACGCCGCCGAGAGGACCGAGACGTTCAGCTCCAGCCCGATCAGGTGGAACGGCCGGTACAGGGCCGAGATCCGGCCGGAGGAATCGGTGGCGACGCCGTACTCGGCGAAGCAGCGCGCCGCGTAATCGTTCGGCGCCTCGAAGACGACATACACACCCCAGCGCAGGTCGTTCGCGACCGGGCTGCCGTCGCGGCGCAGGCTGGAGACCACCTCCACCTGGCCCGCATGGTGCAGCGCGCCCGCGTTGCCCGGACGCAATCCCTCGGCCAGTTCGTGCGTGCCGAGCGCGGGAAAGGCCAGGCCGTCGGGGGGTGGGGTCAGGCCGGTGGCGTTGGCGACCGCCGCCATCTCAATCCCCGATTTCGTGCCATCGAGGAAGGAATTGAACATCTGCGGGTTCATCCCGCCCAGCCGCGCCTGCTCCTCCGTCAGGCCATAATAGCCCCAGACCGTTGCGGGGGTGGAGGCGTGGTACTCGGGCAGATATTTCGTGCCCTTGCCGGCCGCGATCACCGGGAAGCCGCAGGACCGCGCCCAGTCCACCAGCTCGTGGATCAGCGCGGGCTGGTCGCCATAGGCGAGGGAATAGACCACCCCGGCGCGCTCCGCCTCGCGGGCGAGCAGGGGACCGGCGAGCACGTCGGCCTCCACGTTCACCATGATGATGTGCTTGCCCTCAACAATGGCGCGGCGCGCGTGCGCGATACCGGCCGGGGCATGGCCGGTCGCCTCCACCACCACCTCGACATCGGCGCCGGCGATGGCCGCCATCGCGTCGTCGGTGAAGCGGACCGTGGCGATGCGCGCCTCCTCCCAGCCGACGCCCTGGCAGGCCGCGCGGGCGCGGTCGGGGGAGAGGTCGGCGATGACGGCGACCTCCAGGCCTGGCGTGGTCGGCACCTGCGCTAGGAACATCGAGCCGAACTTGCCGGCGCCGATCAGGCACACGCGCACGGGACGGCCGCGCCGCTGCAACAGCCGATGCAGGTTCATTCCAACCCCTTTCCAACGCCATTTCCCTGGCCCAGTGGTAGCGGGGGTTGAGCGGAGAGGGAACAGCATGGAGGGCGTCCGCGCAATCTGCCATGACCACACCCATGCGCATTCCCTTCTGGCTGCCGCTGCTGCTCGGCTTCCTCACCGCGGTCGGCCCCGCCTCGACCGACATGTACCTGCCCGCCTTTCCGGCCATCGAGGCGTCGTTCCACGCGCCCGCGGGCTCGGCGCAGTACTCGCTCGCCGCCTGGTTCGCCGGGCTCGCGGTCGGGCAGATCACGCAGGGCACGATCGCGGACCGTCTCGGCCGGCGACGGCCGCTGATCGTCGCGACCGCGCTCTACACGGGCACTTGCGTCGCCTGCGCGCTCGCGCCCTCCATTCTCTGGTTGTCGGTGTTCCGGTTCGCCTCGGCTGTGGCGGCGGCGGCGAGCATGGTCATTCCACGCGCCGTGGTGCGCGACTTGGCCGATGGGCAACAGGCGGCGGTGCTGATGTCGCGGCTGATGCTGGTGATGGGCGCCGCGCCGATCCTCGCGCCCAGCATCGGCGGCGCCGTGCTGGCCGTCGCCTCCTGGCGCTGGATCTTCTGGATCATGGCGGGTTATGGCGCCGTCGCCCTGGCCTTGGTCTGCCTCGCCCTGCCCGACACGCTGGCGCGCGAGCGCCGCGCGCGCCTCGGCTTGGCCGAGCAGCTTCACCGCTACCGGCACATCGTGTGCGAGCGCGGCTTTCTGACGCACGCCGCACTGGGCGGGTTCGCCACCTTCGGCTTCTTCGCCTATCTCGGCGGCTCCTCACCCGTGTTCATCGACGGATTCGGCTTCACTCCGGCCGAGTACGGCGTGCTGTTCGGAGCCTGCGCCATGGGCCTGATCGCCTGCTCGCAAATCAATGCGTGGCTATTGCCCCGGTTCGGCGCCTTCGCGCTCGTGCGCGCGGTGACGCTGATCGACCTCGCCGCGACCGCGACCTTGCTCGGCGTCGCGCTCTCTAGGACGCACGTGCTGGCCGCCGTCCTGCCGCCGCTCTTTGTTTTCGTGAGCTGTCAAGGCTTCGTGAACCCGAATGCGACGGTGGGCGCGCTGTCGCGCCACGCCGCCCACGCGGGCAGCGCCTCGGCGCTGATGGGCATGGGTCAATTCATGCTGGGCGCGGTCAGCGGCCTGCTGGTCGGCGTGCTGACCGACGGCACGCCGCGCGGCATGGCTGGGCTGATGCTGGCCGGGGCGGCCGGCATGGTCGTCGCGGATCGCTGCCGCGAGCGCCAGACTCGCCGTCTGCCGGAGCCGGGATGAGCCGTTTGCAAAGAATTTAATCGGCAACCAGGGAGTGTTGTCGGCCTGCGTTTGCCACCGCTATTCAAAGCGGCGCATCGCAGGCCTCAGGGAGTCCCTAGCGGCAGTTGCGATCGGAAGCGCCGAGTTGGAGGGGCACGGCGCCAATGGCACACTGCGGCCATGGCCGTGTTCGAGCTCGTTCTGGGCCTCCTGCTAGGCGGCGTCGGCCTTACCCTGCTCGCGCCGCGCCTGGGGGTGCCCTGGCCGGCGCTGCTCGCGCTCGCCGGCGCGGCGCTCGCCTT
>DATFDN010000275.1:0-7292 GCA_035252035.1 Acetobacteraceae bacterium
GCCGGGCGCACCCTGTCCGGCCTGCTCGAACTGGACGTTCGGCGCGCCCTGGGGCTGGTTCACGACAACTTTCGGCGGGGCGCTCTCATACTTTATCTGAGGCGCCTGCTGGCTCTCCTGGATGGTGACGTTGGGCTGCGCCGCCTGCGCGACGTTGACCTGTGGCTGGGCAGGCTGCACCTCCACCTGTGGCTGGGCGGGCTGGACGACCTGCACCTGCGGCTTGGGCAGTTCGACACGCACCTGCGGCTGCGCCATGGCCACGTTCACCTGGGGCTTCGGCATCCGCACCGTGATCCGAGGCTGCGGGATCTCGACCGTCACGATCGGAGCCGGTTGCTGCACCGTGATTTCCGGCTGCGGCTGACTCACGGTGACAGTCGGCTCCGGCTGTTGCACGAAAACGCGAGGTGCCGCCTGATCGACACGCACCGCCGGGGCAGGCTGCTGCACGACGACCTGGGTTCCGGGCGGTTGGTTGGGTTGGTTCGCGGCCGCCTGATTGGGTGCTCCCGCCGGCTGGATGCTGGCCAGGGCATTGCGGCAGGCCTGGTCGTTGCCGTCGCGCTGAAAGGTTCGGGCCTGGTCCAGCGTGACCGGCGGGTTGGGCGGCGGTTGCTGCTCCAGAGCCGTGACGAGCTGGTCGCAGGTTGCCGCCGATGTCCCTGACTGCTGCGGCCCTGCCTGCGCGAACGCGGCGGGCGAGAGGAACGCAGTCGCGCCGACGAGCATGACAATGCGGTTACGTCGCATATCGTGTTACTCCTTGGAGGGCACCGCCTGTAACGCGCCGCTTACCGCTTCGCCGTAACGTGCGGCCAAACCGGTCTTCAGATCTTTGAGAACTCCGGCGTGACGCACAGCATTCCTTACGAAAGTCGAAGAAGATTGTCCGGCCTCACTCTTCAGGCGAGCGGGGAGCGGTCATACTGGGCGAGAAGATCCGCCGGATCCTTGTAGATCGCGATACAGCCGGCCTCCTTGAGATGGCGCTCGGGAAATCCGCCGCACAACACGCCGATCGTGCGCAGACCTGCCTTGCCGGCCGCCTCGGCATCGTACGGCGTATCGCCGACGACAACGACGTCTTCGCGGGCCATGGCGCCAAGCCGCTGCATCGCGGCTTCGAAGATATCGGGACGCGGCTTGCTACTTTCGGCGTCGTCCGACGACGTTTCGGTTTGGATCAGATCATCGATCCGTGCCGCCTTCTTGTAAACCTCAAGCTCCTCCTCCTTGGCCGAGGAGGCGAGTGCAATGCGCTTGCCGTCCCGCCTGAGGCGCTCGAACAGCTCGCGCACACGCGGAAACCCGGCGACACGCGGCAAGTACTTTTCGCGCAGCAGGTTTCCGCGATGGTCCTCAAGCGCCGCGCCCTTTTGCTCCAGCTGCTGCTTGTCCAGGAAAACAGGCATGAGCTGGTCGCCGCCCTTTCCGATCTGGCCACGTATATCCTCGTACGCGATGTCGTGGCCGAAATCGCGAAACGCCTCCTGCCAAGCTTGGGCATGGAAATCGACGGTATCCACCAAGGTTCCATCGACATCGAAAATGACCGCTTTCGGCACGCTGCCTTGCTCCGACCCGCGCCTCCTCTTACGCCGCCATGCGCCAAGAAGTTCCGCTTCCCCTCTGATCACCGAACGGAGAGGATCTGTCCCTGGATCTCGGGGCGGGTCAGAGTGCCTAGGACCAGGCAGATCGCGCCGGGAAAGCAAGGGAGGAAAAGATGGCTCCGATGCAGGACCGCCGAATGGAGGGCAAAGTGGCGATCATCACCGGGGCGGGCTCGCGCGCCGAGGGGATCGGCAATGGGCGGGCGAGTTCGGTCCTGCTGGCCCGGCATGGCACCAAGGTCGCCCTCGTGGACGAGAACCCGGACTGGGCGATGCGCACCCAGGAGATGATCGAAGCCGAGGGGGGCGTCAGCCATGTCGTCCCTGGCGACGTAACGATCCCCGCGGACTGCGCCCGCATCGTGCGCGAGGCGGTGCGATTGTGGGGCCGGCTGGATGTGCTGGTGAACAATGTCGGAATCGCCGGCCCGCCTGGCACGGCGGTTGACGTGGATCTGGACGCGTGGGACCGGGCGTTGCGCGTCAACGTCACCTCGATGATGCTGATGGCGAAATTCGCGATCCCGGAAATGGAGCGCAACGGCGGGGCGATCATCAACATCGCCTCCTACGCCGGGCTGTTCGGCGGGCACCCGAGCCTGCTCTATCCCACGTCGAAGGGCGCGGTGGTGAACATGACTCGCGCCATGGCGGCGCATCACGCGCCGCAAGGCATCCGAGTGAACGCGGTGGCACCCGGCATGGTCTACACCCCTATGGTCTATGCCGGCGGGATGAGCGAGGAGACCCGCGCGGCGCGACGCAACCGCTCCTTGCTCAAGACCGAGGGCAGCGGCTGGGATGTCGGCAACGCGGTGCTGTATCTGGCGAGCGAGGAGGCGCGCTGGGTCACGGGGATCGTGCTGCCGGTGGACGCGGGCGCCTCGGCGGCGCCGTCCGCCTATCCGGCGCGGCGTTAGGGACGCAAGCTCATGGCGCCCGCGCCCGCGCGCGGGCCACCGCCTCGGATTGCGCACGGGCGTGGCTCATGCCTTGGGCGATCGCCTCGACATCGCGCTGCACCTGCCGCCGCCGCCAGGCGGCACTCTCCTCCGGAGCGTCCGAGCGGGCCATCATGGCGCCGCAGCTCGCCAAACCGCAAAGGGCTAGAACAATCGTGATGAACCTCATTTGCGTCCGGCCCCTGGTCACGCCTTGCTCGTCCTGATCCTACGGGCCGCGCCGCGCCGCGCCAAGCCACTTCCGTGATACCGCGAGGGGGCTTGCTGGACCGGGAAGCTACTCGGCGGTAGGATGGCCACAACCCGATCACGGGGGAGTGAAACGTCGCGCGAGGGGCGCGCGCAGCCAGGAGCGATCATGCCCAGCCTAAATTATGTATCGCCGACGACGGTCAACGAGGCCGTCTCCCTATTGGCCGGGGCGTCCGGCCTCGCCAAGGTGCTGTCCGGCGGCACCGATCTGTTGGTTCAGCTCCGCGCGGGCCGGGTCAAGCCCGAGCTGATCGTCGATACCAAGCGCCTGCCCGGCATCATCGGCGTTCGCGAGGAGAACGGCGGCTTCGTCATCGGCGCCGCGACGCCTGGCGCGATGCTGGAGGCCCATGAGGGGCTGCGGCGGACCTATCCGGGCGTGGTGGAGGCCGTGGACCTGATCGGCTCCCAGCAGATCCAAGGCCGCGCCTCGCTGGCGGGCAATCTCTGCAACGCCTCGCCGGCGGCTGACAGCGTGCCGGCGATGATCGCGGCCGGCGCGACCGCGGTCGTCGTCGGCCCGGATGGGCGGCGCGAGGTGCCGGTCGAGCAGATCCCCACGGGGCCAGGCCGCACATCGCTCGCCAAGGGCGAGTTTGTCCTGGAATTCCGCTTGGCGCCGCGCCCTGTCCGTGCCTCGGACGCTTATCTTCGCTTTATCCCGCGTACCGAGATGGATATTGCCGTGGTGGGATGCGGCGTCAGCGTGGCGCTGGACGCCCAAGGCGTTTGCACGGAGGCGCGGGTCAGCCTGGGCGCCGTCGCGCCGGTTCCGCTGCTGGTCGCGGCCGCCGCCGAGGCGCTGATCGGGTCGCGCCTGGACGACGCGGCCTTGGCCAGGCTGGACGCGGCGGCACAGGCGGCCTGCCGGCCGATCACCGACAAGCGGGGCACCATCGAGTACCGCACCAAGGTCGCGGGCGTCCTGGCCCGGCGCACCGCCGCCATCGCATTCCAGCGCGCCCAGGGGCGCGGGTAAGGATCTCATGAGCAAGCATCACGTCACCACCACCATCAACGGCGAGCCGGTCGAGTTCCTCTGCGAGGCGCAGGAGACGATGCTGGATGTGCTGCGCAACACGTTGAACCTGACCGGCAGCAAGGAAGGCTGCGCCTCGGGCGATTGCGGCGCGTGCAGCGTCATCTGCGACGGCAAGCTGATCTGCTCCTGCCTGATGCTGGGCGTAGAGGCCGAGGGACGCGCGATCACCACCGTGGAGGGCGTCGCCGATGGCGAGGAGCTGCATCCCGTGCAGCGCAAGTTCCTGGAGCACGCGGCCTTGCAGTGCGGGTTCTGCACGCCCGGCCTGATCGTCGCCTCCAAGGCGCTCCTGGACGAAAACCCGAATCCAACCGAGGAGGAGGCCCGGTACTGGCTCGCCGGCAATCTTTGCCGCTGCACGGGCTACGACAAGATCCTGGCGGCCGTGATGGATGCCGCCGCCGAGATGCGCGGGGAGACGAGGGCATGAACTACATCGCCAGCAAGCCGGAACTGAAGGTCGTCGGCACCCGCCCGGTGCGGCCCGACGGCGTGGACAAGGTCACGGGCCGCGCCCAGTTCGGCGCCGACATGGCCCTGCCGGGGATGTTGTGGGCCAAGGTGAAGCGCAGCCCGCACGCGCACGCGCGGATCGTGTCGATTGATACCTCCAAGGCGTTGCAGTTGCCTGGCGTGCGCGCCGTGGCGACGGCGGAGGACTTCCCGGATATTCCCTCCGAGGAAGCCTTCGTTGGCGAAGGCCCGATGAACTTCCGCGACCTGTCCCGCAACTGCATGGCGCGCGGCAAGGCGTTGTACGAGGGGCACGCGGTCGCCGCTGTCGCCGCGATCTCGCAGGCGATCGCCGACGCGGCGCTCGACCTGATCGAGGTCGAGTACGAGGTGCTGCCGCACGTGATCGATGTCGAGGCGGCGATGCGCCCGGACGCACCGCTGCTGCACGACGACCTGTTCACGCAGGGATTGGCGGAGAAACCCGCGAAGCCGTCCAACGTCGCCAAGCGGGTCGCCTTCAAGAAGGGTGACGTCGAGGCGGGTTTCCGCGAGGCGGAGGTCGTCGTCGAGGGCCGCTACACCACGCAGCCGGTGCATCAGGCCTATATCGAGCCACACGCCTGCGTGGTCAGCGTCGCCGCTGACGGCCAGGCGCAGATCTATAGTTCGAGCCAGGGGCAGTTCATGGTCCGCGCGTACTGCGCCAAGCTGCTGGGCTGGGACTTGTCCAACATCCGCGCGGTGCCGCTTGAGATCGGCGGCGGGTTCGGTGGCAAGACGCTGGTCTATCTGGAGCCAGTGGCGCTGGTGCTGGCGAAGAAATCCGGCCGGCCGGTGAAGATGGTGATGACGCGCGAGGAGGTGTTCCGCGCCACCGGTCCGACCTCGGGCGGGGTGATTGAAGTCAAGATCGGCGCCAAGCGCGACGGCACCATTGTCGCCGCGCAGCAGGTTCTGAAGTACCAGGCCGGCGCCTTCCCCGGCTCTCCGATTGGGCCGGGCTGCATGTGCGGCTTCGCCATGTACGACCTGCCGAACGTTGATGTCGTCGGGTACGATGTCGTCTCCAACCGCCCGAAGGTGGCCGCGTACCGGGCGCCGGGCGCGCCGCTGTCGTCCTGGGCGGTGGAATGCGCGATGGACGACTTGGCGCTCAAGCTGGGGATGGACCCGATCGCGTTGCGCGAAAAGAATGGGGTCCGCGACGGCAGCAAGACCCATTACGGTCCGAGCTTCCGCGACATCGGTTTCCTGGAGACACTCGCGGCGGCGAAGAACCATCCGCATTATCGCGCGCTGCTCGGTCCCAACCAGGGGCGGGGCGTGGCCTGCGGGTTCTGGTTTAATATCGGCGGCGAGTCCTCGGGCGCGGTTCACATCAACGAGGACGGCACGGCGAGCGTGGTGTCGGGCAATCCGGACATCGGCGGTTCCCGCGCTTCGATGGCGATGATGGCGGCCGAGGTGCTGGGTATCCCGGTGGAAAAGGTGCGTCCGATCGTGGGCGACACGAGTTCGATCGGCTTCTCGCATCTGACTGGCGGCTCGCGCGTCACGTTCGCGACCGGGATGGCGGTGACGCAGGCCGCCGAGCGCGTGGTTGAGCAACTCAAGGCCCGCGCGGCGCAAATCTGGGAGATTCCGGCCGAGGCGGTGGAGTGGCGGGACGGCGCGGCCTACCCGGCGGGGTCGAACGCCGGCGCGTTCGAGCCGCTGACGCTCGCTCAGATCGCGGAGAAGGCGGCGCGGACCGGCGGGCCGATCAGCTCGGAGGTGTCGCTGAACGCGCAAGGGGCCGGTCCCGGCTTCGGCGCGCATATCTGCGATGTGGAGGTCGATCCCGAGACCGGGCGCACCACGATCCTGCGCTACACGGCGGTGCAGGATGTCGGCAAGGCGATTCACCCGTCATACGTGGAAGGGCAGATCCAAGGAGGTGTGGCGCAGGGCGTTGGCTGGGCGCTGAACGAGGAGTATATCTACGATGCACAAGGGCGGCTCGAAAACCCAGGGTTCCTGGACTATCGCGTGCCCGTCGCTTCCGATCTGCCTCGCATCGAGGCGGTGATGGTCGAGGTGCCGAATCCGCGCCACCCGTTCGGCGCGCGCGGCGTGGGGGAGGTGCCGATCGTCCCGCCGATGGCCGCGGTCGGCAACGCGATCCGCGCCGCCACAGGCATTCGGATGTATGATCTGCCGATGTCGCCGCCCCGAATGCGTGTCGCCTTGGACTCGGCGAAAGCGTCCTGACGGTCTGGGTATGCCGCGCGTCGTCTTCTCGGGCTCGTCTTGTCAGGCTCTTACCGGCGGGCAGGACGCAATCGAGGTCGCGGCGCGTACGTTCCGTGCCCTCGTCCGGGAGCTGAATGGGCGGTTTCCCGGTCTGGGCACGCAGGTCGAAGAGGGAATGGCCATCGCAATCGATGGGGTGATCTATCAGGACGCTTACGACGCGAAGCTGGAGGAGGGGAGCGAGATCTACCTGATCCCGAAGATAGCCGGCGGATGAGCGGGCGGTTGCGGCAGAACGGGCCGGCGGCTATACCCCCGGCCAGGCCGACGTAGCTCAGGGGTAGAGCAACTGATTCGTAATCAGTAGGCCCTCGGTTCAAATCCGAGCGTCGGCACCGTATAAAATTAAGGGATTGAACGCAGCCTGTTCATCGCTTCGCTCTCCTAAATCTGCTATGGGGCTTCACTGGGGCTTCAAAATCGGCGCGACATCCCAAAACAATCGCCCAGCCCCGTGCCGATGCCTGCCTCTGGCGTGAGGCACCCTTGACCCAGCCCGCCCCTGGCCTCTCGCCCACTGCCGCCCCGGGTGCCCCGACGGAGGTGCTGGCCGGCTTGGTGGAGCGCGTGACGTTCCACAACGCCGAGACCGGCTTCTGCGTGCTGCGGGTCAAGGCGCGCGGGAGCCGCGACCTCGTGACCGTGGTCGGCCACGCCGCCAGCATCAGCGCG
>DATFDN010000276.1:0-5776 GCA_035252035.1 Acetobacteraceae bacterium
CAGAAAGTGCAGGATCGCATAACTGAACATCCCCGGATCTTGCAGGAACGCGAAGTGGCTCACGTTGGGCAGGATCAGCAATCCGGCGCCGGGGATGGTCCGGGCGATGTATTCGGTGTGCGGGCGGTTGATCGCCTCGTCGTGGTCGCCGTCCACCACCAGCACCGGCGCGCGGATCGCCCGTAGCTGCGCGTCTGTCCAGTTCGGCTGTTCCGCCCACATCCTGCTGATCTGATCCAGGAAGGCGTCGTACTGCTCGGGGGTCGCCGACATCCGCTCGTACTCACGCCTGGCGCGCTCGATGAAGGCGGCGAAGGTCGGATTCTTCTCCACGCTTGGCGTCACCCCCGAGCTCTTGGTGTTGGCGGCGAAGGCGAAGACGCGGCCCACGCGGTCCGAGTGGCGCATCGCCAGATCCAGCCCCAGGATGCCGCCGTCACTCCAGCCAACCACGTCGGCGCGAGCGATCTTCAGGTAATCGAGCAGCCCCACCGCGTCATCGGCCATCAGGTCATAGCCGTAGGGCCGCGCGTCGCGCGTGCTGCGGCCATGGCCGCGGCTGTCCATGAGGATCACGGTGTGGCGCGGCATCAAGGCGCGCACTTGATTGCCCCAGTAATCAGAGTTCGCGAGCCCGCCGTGCAGCAGGATCACCGGCGGGCCGCTGCCGTACTCGGCGTAGTGGACGCTGATGCCGTTCACCGGCGCCTGCCCGCCGCGGTCGGTGGGGATTGGCGCCGGCGTGGGGGGCAGCGTCTGCCAGCGCTCGGCGGCGCGCGCGAGCGGCGCGAGAACTGAAAGCGCAAACACTATCAGAAGCAAACGACGCATGGCTCCATCCTGGCGCAAAGGCATTCATCCCACTCCCAGCACAAGCCCGTCATACCCCGGCTCCACCCCCGGCGGCAGGTGGCGGACCATCCAGCCCCAGTCCATGTCCGTGCCCATGTGGGTCAGCACCGTGCGCCGCGCGCCGATCCGCGCGGCCCAGTCCAGCACAAGATCGACATGCGCGTGAGTCGGGTGCGGCGCGCGGCAGAAGCAGCCGACGAGCCAGGTGTCCACGCCGTCCAGCGTGTCCAAGGCCGCCGCGTCAAGGCCGACCACATCGGTTGAGTAGCCGAACCCGCCGATCCGCAGTCCAAGCGTCGGCGCGTAGCCATGGTCCTGCTCGAAGAGCCGCACCGCCATGCCCGCCATCTCGACCGTCTGGCCGGGCGCCACCACGCGCGGCTCCAGCACCGGGCGGAAGAAGTTCGGCGGCTCCCACGGGCGGAAGGCATAGCCGAAGCGGCGGCACAGCTCCTCCAAGGTGCGGCGCGTGGCGAACGCGTCCAGCGGGCGTCCGGCGATGCGGTTCAGGATGCGCACATCGTCCAGGCCAGTGATGTGGTCGGCGTGAGCGTGCGTGTAGAGAATGGCGTCCACGCCTGGGACGCGGCAGGCCAGCAACTGGCCGCGCAGCTCCGGCGCGGTATCGACCAGCAGCCGCGCCCCGTCGCTTTCCACCACGATCGAGGAGCGGGAGCGGACATTGCGCGGCTCGGCCGGGTCGCATGCGCCCCAGTCCCCTGCCCCATCGGCCCCGCCGATCATCGGAACGCCCGCCGAGCCGCCACAGCCCAGCACCGTGACCCGCATCAATCCGCCTTCCGGAACAGGCGCAGGAAATTGGCCGTGGTGAGCGCCGCGACGTCCTCCAACGAAAGATCGCGCACGCGCGCCAGCATCTGCGCCGTGTGGCGCACATTGGCGGGCTCGTTGCGCTTGCCGCGCACCGGCGCGGGGGCGAGGTACGGCGCGTCGGTCTCCACCAGCAGCCGGTCGCTGGGCAGCTCGCGCGCGATCTCCCGCAATTCGTCGGACTTCGGGAAGGTCAGGATGCCGGAGAAGCTGACGAACCCGCCCATCTGCACCGCCACGCGCGCGAGCCGGCGCGAGGAGCTGAAGCAGTGCATCAGGAAATCGAAGTCGCCGCCGCTGTCGCGCTCCTCTTGCAAGATGCGCGCGATGTCGTCGTCGGCGTCGCGCGCGTGGATCGCGAGCGGCAGCCCGGTCAGGCGCGCGGCGCGGATGTGGACGCGGAAATTCTCCTGCTGCACATCGCGCGGGGCGCGGTCGTAGAAATAGTCGAGCCCCGACTCGCCGATGCCGATGACCCTGGGGTGCTCGGCGAGCCGGGCGAGATCCACCGGATGCGGGATCGGCGCCTCGGCCGCGTGGTGCGGATGCACGCCCACGGTACACCAGACGTTCCCGTGCGCCTCGGCCAGCGCGATCACGGCCGGAGCCTGGTCCATGGTCGTGCCGATCGTGACGATTTCATGCACCCCGGCCGCCTCGGCGCGCGACAGCACGCCGGGCAGCTCCTCCGGGGTGAAGTAGTCAAGGTGGCAATGAGAATCTATTAACATAAAGACTCTATTCAACGTTCTCAACAAACCGTGGGAAGACGCCTTCCGGCGCCGGAAGGGGGGCGCCCTCCGGCAGCGGCGCGGCGAGCGCGGCGAAGCTCCGCGCTTCCGGGGGCACGCCGAGTTGGTCCAGCATCCGCGCCATCGATCCGGGCATGAAGGGCTGGAGCAGCGTCGCGACCACCCGCAAGGCATCGATCAGCACCCGCAGCACCGTGCCCATGCGGGCCGGATCGGCCTTGCGCAGCGCCCAGGGCGCCTGGCGGTCGATGTAGGCGTTGGCGGCGCGGATGACCTTCCAGATCTCCTCCAGCGCGTCGTGGAAGCCTTGGCGGTCGATCCGCTCGCGCACTAGGCCGGGCAGCGCCGCCGCCGCGTCGAGCAGCGCCGCGTCGTCCTCGGCCACATCCCCCCTGCCCGGCAGCCGGCCCGCGCAGTTGCGCGCCACCAGCGCGAGCGTGCGCTGGGCGAGGTTGCCGAGGTCGTTGGCGAGCTCAACATTCACCCGCGTCACCAGAGCCTGGTGGCTGATCGTGCCGTCGCCGCCGAACGGCTTCTCGCGCAACAGGAAGTAGCGCACCTGGTCCAGCCCGTAAATTTCGGCCAGCTTGCGCGGCTCGATGACGTTGCCGAGCGACTTGCTCATCTTCTCGCCCTCGACCGTCCACCAGCCGTGCGAGGAGATCCGGCGCGGCACCGGCAGTCCGGCGGCCATCAGGAAGGCGGGCCAATAGACGGCGTGGAATCGGATGATGTCCTTGCCCACCATATGCACGTCCGCGGGCCAGAACTTCCAGTGCGGCGCCGTCTCGTCGGGGAAGCCGCAGGCGGTGATGTAGTTGATGAGCGCATCGAGCCAGACATACATGACGTGGTCCGGGGCGCCCGGCACCGGGATGCCCCAGCGGAAGGTGGTGCGGCTGATCGACAAGTCGTGCAGCCCCCCGCGCACGAAGCTCACCACCTCGTTGCGCCTTCCCGCTGGAAGGATGAAGTCCGGGTTCTCCTCGTAGAGCCGCAACAGCCGGTCCTGATAAGCGGAGAGGCGAAAGAAGTACGACGGCTCGCGCACCCAGGCGATCGGCGCCCCGGACGGCGCCACCTTGCTGCCGTCCGGGCGCGTGGTGAGCTCTGACTCGTCGTAGAAGGCCTCGTCGCGCACCGCGTACCAGCCCTCGTAATGGCCGAGATAGATTTGCCCGGCCGCGTCGATCCGGCGCCACAGCTCGACACAGGAGATCGTGTGCCGCTCCTCGGTGGTGCGGATGTAGTCGTCGTACGAGACGCCCATCTTGTCCGCCATGTCGCGGAAATCGGCCGAGACGCGATTGGTGAAGGTTTGCGGGTCGAGCCCGGCCTCGGCCGCCGCCTGCTCCACCTTCTGCCCGTGCTCGTCGGTGCCGGTCAGGAAGAACACGTCGTACCCGTCCAGCCGCTTGAACCGCGCCATGACGTCGGCGGCGATCGAGGTGTAGGCGTGGCCGATATGCGGCGTGCCGTTCACGTAATAGATCGGCGTCGTAATGTAGAAGCGCTGGTTCATGGGATGCCCTGCACCGGTCCGCTGAGCAGGCGCAGCCCGGTCAGGATCGCCTGGCGCCTGTCCAGCGCGAACCGCTCGGTCTCGTCCTGCAACCGGCCCAGCGCGTGCCACACGTCGCCCCACGCATCAAGGGGACGCAGCGCGGCCAGGCGGGCCTGCTCGGGATCGGCCCGGCCGCGCGCGGCCTCCCGCACGGCGCTCGCGATCGCGGCGCGCAGCAGGTCCATGAAGGTCGAGAACCCCTCCCCCGGCGCGAGCCGCTCGGCGATGTCCCACCCTCCGCCCGGCAGCGCCGGCAGGCCTGCCAGCACCTGATCGACAAGCTCCGCCAGCGCGAGGCCCTGCGCGTCGCGCAGCAGTAGCGCCCGGCCGGGCGAGCCCTCGGCCAAGGTGACGAGGCGGCCAAGCTCGGTCTCGGGGATGTCCGGCAGGTACCGCGTCAAGACTCGCGCCATGGCGGCGTCATCGAGCGGGTGCAGGGCAAGGTGGCGGCAGCGGCTGCGGATCGTGACCGGCAGCCGCCCCGGCGCGGCGCACACCAGCAGCAGCAACGCGCGCGCCGGCGGCTCCTCCAGGATTTTCAGCAGGGCGTTGGCGGCGCTGCGGTTCAGCTCGTCGGCGCGATCGACCACCACGACCCGCCAGCCGCCCTCGGCCGGAGTCAGGCGCAGGAAGGCGCTGATGGCGCGCACATCGTCCACCCCGATCTCGGCGCGCGGCTTCCTGCCGTCCGCGCCGGGCGTGCGCTGCACCGTGAGCAGGTCGGCGTGGCCGCAAGCGGCGACGCGCCGGAACACCGGATGCGCCGGATCCAGGGCCAGTCCCGTACCGTCCGGCGCACCCGCGAGCAGCCAGCGGGCGAAGCGGAAGGCGAGCGTGGCCTTGCCTACCCCCTCCGGCCCGGTCAGCAGCCAGGCATGGTGCATCCGGCCCGCGCGCAACGCGCCCAGCAGGGCAGCCTCGGCGGCCTCCTGGCCGACGAGCAGCGGATTGGCGCGGGGCTCGGGGACGGGCTGTGTCATGCAGCGGCACCGATGATACTCTGCTTGCACCGCGCCAGGCTAGCATGACCGCTTCCTGATGCGGGGTTCGTCCAACACGGGAGGCCCGAATGACAGATCCGCTCGACCGGCGCGGCTTCCTCACCACCTCCCTGATCGCGGGCTTCACCGCCGCCACGGCGCGCGCCCAAACGGCCCCGATCCACACCGACACCGCCGGGCTGGAGGCGGGCGCGGTGCGGGTTCCGGTGGAGGACGGGAGCTTGCCCGCCTATCTCGCCCGTCCCGCCGGCGCCGGTCCCTTCCCGATCGTGCTGGTGACGGAGGAGATCTTCGGCGTCCACGAATACATTCAGGACGTCTGCCGGCGGCTGGCCAAGCAGGGCTATCTCGCGATCGCCGCCGAGTACTACGCGCGGCTCGGCGATCTGTCGAAGATGACCTCCATGGAGCAATTCCTCAACGTGGTCGCGCGCGCCCCGGACGGGCGCATGATGGCCGACATGGACGCGGTGGCGGCCTGGGCCGGGCGCAACCACGGCGATCCCGCCCGGCTCGGGATCACCGGCTTCTGCCGGGGCGGCCGCCAGACCTGGCTCTACGCGACGCACAACCCGAACCTCAAGGCGGCCGTGGCCTGGTACGGGCCACTCGACGGCAAGCCGACGCCGATCCAGCCGAAGACCGTGCTCGATCTGGTGGGCGCGCTGAAATGCCCGGTGCTCGGCCTCTATGGCGGCCAGGACCAGGGCATCCCGCAGGCGCAGATCCAGCGCCTTGAGGCCGAGGCCCGGCAGGACGGCAAGACCGTCGATATC
>DATFDN010000277.1:0-10835 GCA_035252035.1 Acetobacteraceae bacterium
GCCGCTTGGTGGGGAGCGCGACCCGAGGCCGCGCCCACGCTCGTGCTGCTGCACGAGGGTTTGGGCTCGGTCGGCCTGTGGCGCGATTTCCCAGCCCGGCTCGCCGCGGCGACGGGATGCGGCGTGCTCGCCTATTCGCGCCTCGGCTATGGCCGCTCGGACAGCATCACCCTGCCCCGCCCGCTGGACTATATGCGGCGCGAGGCGCTGGAGGTGCTACCCAGCGTACTGGATGCGGCGCGGATAGCGCGCACGGTGTTGGTCGGCCACTCGGACGGCGCCTCCATCGCCGCGATCCACGCGGGGCTCGTGGCCGATCCGCGCGTGCGGGGCCTGGTGCTGATGGCGCCGCATTTCTTCGTCGAGGATATCTGCCTCGCCAGCATCGCGGCGATCCGGAGCGAGTACGGGTCCGGCCTCCGCGCCCGGCTCGCCCGCCACCACGATGACGTGGACGCGGCGTTCCTGGGCTGGGCTGGTGCCTGGCTGGACCCTGGTTTCCCCGCCGAATTCGGTCTCTCGGCCGAGGTCGCGCGCATCCGGGTGCCGATGCTGATTCTGCAGGGAGAGGACGATCCGTACGGCACCGTGGCGCACGCGCGCCTGGCCGAGCGGCTGGCCCGTGGGGAGGTGCGCACCGTCATGCTGGCGGCCCGCCATGCGCCGCATGTGGAGGCGCCTGAGGAGACGGTCGCGGAGATTGCACGGTTCGTTGAGAGGGTGGTATATTACCATCCGAAACTAAAATTGTAGGGCGGAAAAGCGAAGCCCACTCCGCCGGCGGTTCGCACCTTGATGGAAGGCGGACTGCGCTGCGCTTGTCCGCCCTACACCTCCCAACTCCCTGCCTCCGGGGAAAGGGTGAAGCGGCGTGGCATCACCGTCACCCCCCCGCCTGGGTCAGCCGGAACGGCGCCATCGGATAGACGCCCAGCACGCGCAGCTCGGATGAGAAGAACGCCAGCTCCTCCAGCGCGCGGCGCAGCGCGGGCTGTTCCGGATGGCCCTCGCAGTCGCAAAGGAATTGGGTGGCGACGAAGTGGCCGCCCAACATGTAGCTTTCCAGCTTCGTCATGTTCACGCCATTGGTGGCGAACCCGCCCAGCGCCTTGTAGAGCGCGGCCGGGACGTTGCGGACGCGGAAGACGAAAGTGGTCATCAGCCCCGGCACGGACGGGTCCGGGGCGCTCGGGCGGCGGGCCATGACGTAGAAGCGCGTGGTGTTGTGCGCCGCGTCCTCGACGTTCGCGGCCAGGATGTCCAGCCCGTAGATCTCGGCGGCCAGGGACGATGCGATCGCCGCGTCCTCGGCGCCGCCCCGCTCGGCGATCAGCTTCGCCGCGCCGGCCGTGTCCGCCTCCACGACGGGCGTCAGGTTCCGCCGGCGCAGGTAGCGCCGCACCTGGCCCAGCGCGACCGGGTGGGAATGCGCCCGGCGCAGCCCCTCCAGGCCCGCCCCCTTCGGCGCCAACAGGCAGTGCTCGACGCGGTGGAAATGCTCGCCCACCACGAACAGCCCGGACTCCGGGAGAAGGTGGTGGATGTCGGGCACGCGCCCGGCCAGCGTGTTCTCGCAGGGTAGCATCGCCAGCTCCGCCCGCCCCTTCCGCACGGCCTCGATCGCCGCCTCGAAGGAATCGCAAGGAAGCGTGCGCCGGTCGGGGAACGCGGTGCGGCAGGCAAGGTCGGAGTAGGCGCCGTGCAATCCCTGAAACGCGATCATTCTGTCTCCGTCTCCCGTCCCATGGCCAGGATCGCCCGCGCCCGCGCCAAATCGGCCGGCGTGTCCACGCCGAACAGCCCGTGCGCCACGCGCGCGCAGCCAATCCGCATTCCGGCCTCCAGCGCGCGCAGTTGCTCCAAGCCCTCCCGCAATTCCAGACGGCTTGGCGGCAGCCGCACGAAGCGGGCCAGGGCCGGGCGGCGCCAGGCGTAGATGCCGATATGGTGCCACAGCGGTCCCTCGCCCCAGGGAACAGGGAGGCGCGAGAAATAGAGTGCCGGGGCTGTCGCGTCCTCCGCGCCGAACGCGCACGCGGCCTTCACGAACGAGGCGGTCCGGGCCTCTTCGTCCGATGCGATCGGCGCCACGACGGTCCCGATATCACACTCGGAGTCACTCAACGGCCGCAGCGCGGCCTGGATCTGGCCCCGCGTGACGGTGGGCGTGTCGCCTTGCAAGTTCACCACCACATCATGGCGCCCATCCGGGTCCAGCGCCGCGAGCGCCGCGTGAACGCGGTCCGAGCCCGACGGCAGGGCGGGGTCGGTCAGCACCGCCATCCCACCCGCCTCCCGCACTGCCTCCGCGATCGCGGGCTCCCCACACGCCACCGCGACCGGGCCGATTCCGGCGGCGCGGGCGCGGTCGAGCACATGCACGATCATGGGCCGCCCATGGATATCGGCCAGCGGCTTGCCGGGCAGGCGCTTGGAGGCCATGCGCGCGGGAATGATGATGATCGGGTTCACGGCGCGGTCATCGAAAGACGGACAGATTGCAGGGTCAGGGTCGCTTGCCTATGGTGCGCGCCACCTTATGGGAGGCGTATGCGCGCGCGCAACGGCGCGCGGCGGCGCCCAGGGGCGCTATAAGGCTCGGCAAGCGGCGGAGAAGTCACGATCCATGGACAGTATGGAAGCCAACAAGACGGTCGCTGCGATCCTGGTCGCGGGGATCGCCTTTTTCATCACCGGCTTGCTTGGCGACAACCTTGTTTACGAAGAGCGTCCGGCCAAGCCGGCGATCCCCGTCCAGGCCGCGCCCGCCGAGGGCGCCGGCGGCGGGGCGCAGCAACCCACCGGGCCAGCGCCGATTGTCCCGCTTCTTGCCTCCGCCAACGTGCAGAAAGGCGAGGCGTTCGCGAAGCAGGTTTGCACCGCGTGCCACACCTTCGACCAGGGCGGCAAGCCGCTGGTCGGGCCGAACCTGTACGGCATCGTGGGGGCGCCGCATGACCACGAAGCGGGCTTCGACTACTCGGCGGCGCTCCAGAAGTTCAAGGGCCAGCCTTGGACGTACGAGGCGCTGAACAAGTGGCTCTACGACCCGCAAGCCTACGCGCCTGGCACGCGCATGACCTACGCGGGAGTCAAGAGCACGCAGCAGCGCGCCGACCTCATCGCTTGGTTGCGCACGTTGTCGCCCCACCCGGTGCCGCTGCCCTCCGCCGAGGAGGTCGCCAAGGCCGAGCAGGCGGCCAAGCCCGCGGAGACGGCGGCGGCGCCCGCGGCCGAAGCGCCCACCGGACCGCCAGCGATCGCGCCGCTCCTCGCGTCCGCCAACGTGCAGAAGGGCAAGGAGATCGTCAGCCAAGTCTGTGGCGTCTGCCACACCTTCAACCAGGGCGGCAAACCACTGGTCGGGCCGAACCTGTACGGCATCGTGGAGGCACCACACGATCATGAACCAGGCTTCGACTATTCCGCGGCGTTGCAAAAGTTCAAAGGCCAGCCCTGGACCTATGATGCATTGAACAAGTGGCTCTACGACCCGCAGGCCTACGCGCCTGGCACGCGCATGACCTATGCGGGGCTCAAGAGCACGCAGCAGCGCGCCGATGTGATCGCCTATCTGCGCACGCTCTCGCCTAACCCCGCGCCGCTCCCGGCAGCCACAGAGGGGCCTACCAAGGCGGCGGAGACCGCTCCCGCGCCCGGCACCGCGGCACCGGCGGGCAACAAGAGCGCCCTGGGCAGCGCGGAGGCGCCCAACAGCGCGCCCGCTTCCTCGCCCAACGTGCTTGGACCTCCAGGCCAGGCGTACAACCCCAACGCGCAAACGCCGAACGTTGGCACCCAGGTCGGCGGCGGCGGGACCGAACCTCACGCCGGACCCAACGCGCCCGCCAACGCGAACAAGCCCTAGGACGCCATGTCCGGGCAAGCGGCCGGGCGAGACGACATGGATCGCCTGGTCGCGGCGGCCGAGGCGGCCGCCGATGTCGCGGGCGCGGCGATCCGCCCCCTGTTCCGCGCCCGCCTCGACGCCGCCCTGAAGGCCGATCGCAGCCCCGTCACCATCGCCGATCGCAGCGCCGAGCAGGCCATGCGCGCCGTGCTGAGCGAACGGTTTCCGGACCACGGGATCGAGGGCGAGGAGTTCGGCCTCGACCGGCCGGGCGCCGGACTTCGCTGGGTGCTCGATCCCATCGACGGCACGCGGGCCTTCATCACCGGGCGCCCGGTTTTCGGCACGTTGATCGCACTGCTCCAGGACGAGCGGCCGATCC
This sequence comes from Acetobacteraceae bacterium, assembly GCA_035252035.1. Classification (GTDB taxonomy): domain Bacteria; phylum Pseudomonadota; class Alphaproteobacteria; order Acetobacterales; family Acetobacteraceae; genus DATFDN01. Next base: position 4,233 of record DATFDN010000277.1, read on the forward strand.
TCGGCGTGATCGATCAGCCAGTCACGGGCGAGCGCTGGATCGGCGCGGCCGGCCGACCGACCGCGTTCCGCGGCCCATTCGGCGGTGCGCCCGGCTGCCGCCGCCTGGCGTCGCTGGCGGAGGCCGAGCTGTCCTGCACCTCGCCCGGCCTGCTCGGCCCGCACCGCCCGGCGTGGGAACGGCTCGCGGGGGCGGTCCGGCGCGTCTCCTGGGGCGGGGATTGCTACGCCTACGGCCTGCTCGCCCTGGGTCATATCGACGTCATCGCCGAGGCGGATCTGAAGGTCTGGGACTGGGCCGCGCTCTCGCCGGTCATCGAAGGCGCGGGTGGCCGGATCACGGATTGGCAAGGACAACCGCTGCGCCGTGGCGGGGACGGACGCACGCTCGCGGTGGGCGATCCGGCCTTGCTCGCGCCCGCGTTGGCCCTGCTCGCCGGCTGACCGCATCGGCTCCGAACCGGTTTGGTGGAATTTCAGTATCGCTCGGCGCGCAATGCAGGCATCAAGTCGCCGTGATGATCCGCTCCGTGTTTTCCAAGGCGACGGCGTGCCTCGCCATCCTGGCATCAATATTGCTCCCCAGCGCGGGGCGATCTGATCCTGCCGTTGCGACCAGCCATGCCGTGTCCATCCTGAGCCGCCCGGCGCTGCCGGCGGACTTCGCTCATTTCCCCTACGTCAACCCGGAGGCGCCGAAGGGCGGCGAGGTCCGCCTCGCGGCCCTGGGTTCCTACGACAGCTTCAATCCATTCATCCTGCGCGGCCGCTCCATCGTCGGACTGGCAGGGGCCTGGGTGATCCTGCCAGGCGGCTCGGGATCGGGCGTCTCGATCGGGCATGTGTGGGAAAGCCTCCTCGCCGCCTCGTCCGACGAGGTGGCGACCGGCTATTGCCATCTCTGCCGCAGCGTCGAGACGCCGGCCGACGGCTCCTGGATCGCGTTCAACCTGCGGCCGGAGGCGCGGTTCTCCGATGGAGTCCCGGTCACGGCCGAGGACGTGGCCTGGACGTTCCGCACCCTGGTCGCGCAGGGTTCGCCGGCCTTCCGGCTGCAACTCGCAGCGGTTGCGAGCGTGGAGACCGAGGGGCGGGAGCGTGTCGTGTTCCGCTTCAAGCCGGAGCATGATCGCAAGCTGCCGCTGCTGTTGGGCGAGCTGCCCGTGCTGCCCGAGCACTTCTTCAAGGGCCGCGACTTCACCCAGCCCCTGACCGCGCCGCCGATCGGCTCCGGGCCGTACCGGATCGAGAGCTTCGAGATGGGACGCAGCGTGACCTTCGCGCGCGACCCGAACTGGTGGGCGCGCGACCTGCCCACGGCGCGCGGGACCAACAACTTCGATCGCGTGCGCGTGGACTACTACCGGGATTCCTCGGTGGCGCTGGAGGCGTTCAAGGCCGGCCAGGCGGATCTGCGCGCCGAGAACATCTCCAAGAACTGGGCGCGGGCCTACGATTTCGCGGCGGTGCGGAACGGCCAGGTCATCAAGGCGGACATCCGCCACCACCTGCCGACAGGGCTGCAAGGCTGGGTGATGAACACCCGCCGGCCGGTGTTCCGTGACCCCCTGGTGCGGCGGGCAGTGGCCGAGGCCTACGACTTCGAATGGGCGAACCGGAACCTTTTCTTCAATTCCTACAAGCGGACGCTGAGCTACTTCGAGAACAGCGACCTCGCCGCGACGGGCCTGCCCGGCCCCGAGGAGCTGAAGCTGCTCGAGCCGCTTCGCACGGAACTGCCGCCCGAGGTGTTCACCGAGCCGTTTTCGCTGCCCGTGACCGACGGCTCCGGCCATAATCGCAAGGAGCTCGCCGCGGCGATGCATCTTCTGGAGAAGGCGGGCTGGCACGTACAGGATATGAACCTGGTGGACGCGCAAGGCCAGCAGATGCGCTTCACCATCCTGCTCGACGATCCGAGCTTCGAGCGCGTGGCCCTTCCCTATGTCCAGACGCTGAAGCATCTCGGGATCGCGGTGGACGTGCGCACGGTCGATCCGGCACAGTTCCAGCGCCTGACCGACGATTTCGATTTCGATATGACGATGGTGGTGATCCCCCAGAGCGACTTGCCGGGCAGCGGCCTCGCCGATGACTTCTCCTGCGCAGCGGCCAAGGAGCCGGGCAGCACCAACCTGTCCGGTGTCTGCGATCCGGCGGTGGACGCGCTGATCGCCAAGGTTGTCGCCGCGCCCGATCGCGACAGCCTGCGCGCGGCGGCGCGGGCGCTGGACCGGGTGCTTCTATGGCGCTGGTACGTGGTGCCCGCCTGGGGCAACCAGGTGTTCCACGTCGCTTATTGGGACCGCTTCGGCCAACCCGGCCTGCCGCTTCGCGCCGGCGTCGATTTCGACACGTGGTGGGTGGACGCGGCCAAGGCGCGCGCGCTCGACGCGGCGCGGGCGAAGGGGGGATGATGTCGGAACTCGTCTTGCTCCTGATGCCCGGCCCCCTCCCCCAACCCCCTCCCGCACGGGGAGAGGGCTTCTTTTGTCCTTCTCCCCGTGCGGGAGGGGACCGGAGGGAGAGGTTAGGCGCACAGGCCCACCCCGCATGACCGCCTACCTGCTGCGCCGCTTGCTGCTGGTGGTCCCGACGTTGTTCGGCATCATCGCGATCAACTTCGCCGTGGTGCAGTTCGCGCCTGGCGGTCCGGTCGAGCAGATGATGGCCACGCTGCGCGGCAAGGGAGAGTCCAGCCAAATCTCCGGCCCCACCTCCGACCTTGCCGCCCCCGGCGCGTATCGCGGCGCGCGGGGGCTCGATCCGAAGGTGGTGGCCGAGATGCGCAAGATGTTCGGATTCGACAAGCCGGCGCTGACGCGGTTCGGCGACATGGTGAAGGGCTATCTGCGCCTGGATTTCGGGCGCAGCTTCTTTCGCGGCCAGACCGTGCTGGGCCTGATCGCCCAAACATTGCCGGTGTCGGTTTCACTGGGCCTCTGGTCAACGCTGCTGATCTACCTGATCTCCATTCCGCTCGGCATCCGCAAGGCAGTGCGCGACGGCAGCCGGTTCGACATCGCCTCCAGCGCGGTTGTGCTCGCCGGCTACGCCATTCCCAGCTTCCTGCTGGCGATCCTGCTGATCGTGCTGTTCGCCGGCGGCAGCTATCTCCAATGGTTCCCGCTGCGCGGCCTGTTGAGCGACGGTGCCTCGTCCTGGCCGCTGCCGGCGCGCGCCGCCGACTACGCCTGGCACATGGTGCTGCCCATTCTCGCGGTGGTGGCGGGCGGGTTCGCCAGCCTGACGATCCTGACCAAGAACTCCTTCCTCGAGGAGATCCGAAAGCAGTATGTCGTGACAGCCCGCGCCAAGGGAGCGACGGAGCGGCGGGTGCTGTACGGCCATGTGTTCCGCAACGCCATGCTGCTGATCGTCGCCGGCTTCCCGCAGACCTTGCTCGCCGTCCTGTTCAGCAGCCAGCTTCTGGTCGAGATCGTGTTCTCCCTGGACGGGATGGGCCTGCTCGGCTTCCAGTCCGTCGTGCAGCGCGACTATCCGGTGATGTTCGGAACGCTCTACATCTTCACGCTGTTCGGGTTGCTGCTGCAAATCGTTGGCGACCTGCTCTACACGGTGGTCGATCCGCGCATCGACTTCGAGGCCCGCCGGTGAGGCTGTCGCCCGTCACGCGCCGGCGGCTGCGCGTCTTCCGCCAGCATCGCCGGGGTTTCGTGTGCTTCTGGATATTCCTCGCGCTGTTCTGCCTCAGCCTGTGCGCCGAGTTGATCGCCAACGACCGGCCGCTGGTCGTGCGGTACGACGGGCACTGGTACTTCCCCGTGCTGCACGACTATCCGGAGACGACGTTCGGCGCCGATTTCCTGCCGACGGCGGCCGACTACACCGACCCCGACGTGCAGCACGCCATCCGCGCGCATGGCTGGATGCTGTGGCCGGCGATCCCGTATCGCTTCGATACGATGGTGAGCGATCTCGGCCGCCCCTCCCCGGCCCCGCCCTCGTGGCACAACCTGCTTGGCACCGACGACCAGGCGCGCGATGTGCTGGCCCGCGTGATCTACGGGCTGCGCCTGTCCATCCTGTTCGGATTCGCGCTGACCATCCTCTCCTCGGCGGTGGGCATCGCCGCCGGCGCGATCCAGGGCTACCGGGGCGGCCTGACCGACCTGCTGTTCCAGCGTTTCATCGAGATCTGGAATGGAATGCCGCAGCTCTTCCTGCTTATCATCCTGGGCGGCATCATTACGCCGGGCTTCTGGGTTCTGCTGGTGTTCCTGCTGTTGTTCTCCTGGATGAACCTGACCGGCGTGGTCCGCGCCGAGTTCCTGCGCGGGCGGACGCTGGAATATGTGCGCGCCGCGCGCGCGCTGGGCGTGGCGGACGGGGCGGTGATGCGCCGGCATATCCTGCCCAACGCGCTGGTCGCGACATTGACCTATCTACCGTTCATCCTCTCGGGCTCGGTGACGGTGCTGGCCAGCCTGGATTTCCTCGGCTTTGGCCTGCCGCCCGGCTCGCCCTCGCTGGGCGAGTTGGTGGCGCAGGGCAAGAACAACCTCCAGGCGCCCTGGCTCGGCATCACCGCGTTCTGCGTCCTGGGCGGGCTATTGATCCTGCTGATCTTCATTGGCGAGGCAGTGCGCGACGCCTTCGATCCGCGCCGGCTGCCGCGATGAGCCTGGTCGAGGTCGCGGATCTCTCGGTCGCCTTCGGGGCGCGGCGGGTGGTGCGCGACGTGAGCTTTCGCCTGGACCGCGGCGAGACGCTGGCGCTGGTGGGCGAGTCCGGATCCGGCAAGTCGCTCACCGCGCTGTCGCTGCTTCAGCTCTTGCCGCACGGGGCGAGCAATCCCACCGGACGGGTCGTGCTCGACGGCGAGAGTATGATCGGGGCCGCGCCGAGTGTCCTGCACCGGGCGCGCGGCGATATCGCGGGCACCGTGTTCCAGGAGCCGATGACCAGCCTCAACCCGCTGCACCGCATTGGCCGGCAGGTCGCCGAGGCGGTCGCGCTGCACCGGCGCGTGCCGCGCCCGGCCTTGCGGGCGCGGGTGCTGAGCCTGCTCGACCAAGCCGGGTTCCCCGACGCGGAGCACCGGCTCGGCGCCTTCCCGCACCAGCTCTCGGGCGGGCAGCGCCAGCGGGTGATGATCGCGATGGCCCTCGCCAACGACCCCGCGCTGCTGATCGCCGACGAGCCGACCACGGCGCTGGACGTGACGATCCAGGCGCAGATCCTGGAGCTGCTCGCGCGGCAGAAGGCGGAGCGCGGCCTGGCGCTGCTGCTGATCACGCATGACCTCGCGATCGTGCGGCGCTACGCCGACCGGGTCTGCGTCATGCAGGACGGCGCGATCGTCGAGGCCGGATACGCGGCCGATGTGTTCGCGACGCCCACGCACCCCTATACGCGCGCGCTGCTCGCCGCCGAGCCGTCCGGGCGCCCAGGCCGGGTGGCTGTGAATGCCGCCCCCTTGCTGGAGGCCAGCGATGTCCGGGTCGCGTTCGCGATCCGGCGCGGCGTGTTACGCCGCGCCGTGGCCAGCGTGCGCGCGGTGGATGGTGTCTCGATCACGGTGCGCGAGGGCGAGACGGTCGGGCTGGTGGGCGAGTCCGGGTCGGGCAAGACCACGCTCGGCTTCGCGGCGCTCGGCTTGGTTCCGGCGGAGGGCCGCATCGCTTTCGCCGGCTGCGAGCTCGCCGCGCTCGATCGGGGCGCCTTGCGCCGGTTGCGGGCCAGTATGCAGGTCGTGTTCCAAGACCCGTACGGCAGCCTGTCGCCGCGCATGAGCGTGGGCGAGATCGTGGCCGAGGGGCTGCGCGTCCACGAGCCGGGCCTGTCGCGCGCGATGCGGGCCGCGCGGGTCGCGGCGGCGCTGGACGAAGTGGGCCTGGCCGAGGACGCCGCCGAGCGCTACCCGCACGAGTTCAGCGGCGGCCAGCGCCAGCGCGTCGCGATCGCCCGCGCCATGGTGCTGAATCCGCGCCTCGTTGTGTTGGACGAGCCGACCAGCGCGCTCGACGTGTCGGTGCAGTCGCAGATCGTTGCGTTGCTGCGCGCGCTCCAGGAGCGGCACGGCCTGGGATACCTGTTCATCAGCCACGATCTGCGAGTGGTCCGCGCCTTGGCGCACCGGATCGTGGTGCTGCGCAAGGGCCGCATTGTCGAGGAAGGAGAGGCCGATGCGATCTTTGCCCGGCCTCGGGAAGCCTACACCCATGCGCTGCTGGCCGCCGCGTTCGACCTTGAGACCGAAGCGGCTTGCCTCAGCGCGTAGCCGTGGCGACGCCGGAAACGACCCGCTCCGGCAAACCGAGATCGGTCAGCGTCATCTCGTCGGCTCCATCGGCGCCATGGCGGAACGCCATGCGGGGGCGGTCCGTTGGGCACGCGGCACCGGCCGGGGCGCACCAGGCGCCCTCCGACGCGTCCGAGACGCCGCCGAACCGCTCCTCGGCCACGGTGCGGATCCCCTCGCCGTCCTTCTCTCCGGACAGCCGATAGCTAATGTGGAAGGCAGCCTCGCGTCCCTCGTTGAAGCCTGCTGGCACGTCCGTGAAACGAACCGTGATCGTTCCGTCCGCCGTCCGGGCGGTGATCGTGTCGGTGCAGGCGGCGGCTTCATGCAGCGCGCAGG
>DATFDN010000278.1:0-16476 GCA_035252035.1 Acetobacteraceae bacterium
CCGCCCCCGCCCGCCTATTACGCCCCACCGCCACCCGTCACCTATGCGCCCCCTCCCGCCTATTATCCGCCGCCCGCCTACGCGGCGCCGCCGGGCTATTACTACGGGCCGTGATCTGGCTCCCCCAGGCGGAACGCGTCGGCGATCCGCCTGACGCTCCCGCCCGCGTCCACCAGGAGCACGTCGAACCGGACACCGGCCGCGCCCCAATCGGGATGCTCGGCCAAAACGACCTCCGCCGCCGCGATCAGCCGCTTGCGCTGCCGCGCCGATAGCGCCCCGGCGGCCTCCGACAGGCTCGGCCGGGCCTTGACCTCGACCACCGCCAGCAAGCCGTCCTTCTCCGCAACCAAGTCGATCTCGCCCGCCGTGGTGCGCAATCGTCGCGCGCGCACCACCCACCCGTCGCGCTCCAGCGCCGCGCGGGCAGCCTCCTCCGCGTCGATCCCCAGCGCGTGGGCGCGGCTGCCGCGCCGCTTCCGGCCGCCTGCTGGAACGCTCACCCAGCGCGGAACTTCCTGAGCGCCCCCTCGTCGAAGGCAATGCCGAAGCCGGGCGCGTCCGTCAGCACGATCTCGCCCCTCTCGACCGGCGGCACGCCCGTGAACAGCTTCAGCATCCACGGCATGTACTCGACCGTCAGCCCGTTCGGGACCGCCGCGATCAGGTGCGCGTGAAATTCGGGGATCAAGTGGCTCACCACCGGCAGGTTGAAGGCCTCCGCCATCCCGGCAACCTTCAGCCAAGGCGTGACCCCGCCGACCCGCACCAGGTCGATCATGACGATATCAACCGAGCGCGCCTCGATCATGTGGCGGAACGGCACCGGACCCCAGACATACTCCCCGCCCGCGACCGGCGTCACCAGCGCATCGGCGACGCGCGCCAGTCCGGGGTAATCGTCTGCCGCCGCCACGTCCTCCAGCCAGAAGAAGCCGACATCCTCGACTCGCCGGCCAATGTCGATCGCTTGCTCGACGCGCCAGCGCTGGTTGATGTCGCACATCAGCTTGATGTCGGGGCCGATCGCGTCGCGCACCGTGCGCGCCCGCCGCACCTCCTCGGCGATCGTGGGGCGGCCCGGCAAGGCGAGCTGGGTCTTCATCTCGGTGAACCCCTTGCCCACCAGCCGCCGCGCGGCTGTCGCCGCCTGCTGGTCGCTCAGCCCGCGCCGCAGCGAGCCGGAGGCATAGGCGGGCACCCGGTTGCGCGCCCCGCCCAGCAGCTTCCACACCGGCTGGCCCAGCGCTTTGCCCTTGATGTCCCACAACGCGACGTCGATCGCGGCGCTGGCGAGGGTGAACAGGCCCCCCGGCTCGCATCCGCCCGCCGCCTCGCGCATCCGCGCCGCCGCCGCCTCGGGCCGCAGCGGATCAAGGCCAGCGATCACCTCGCCCAAAGCCTCGATCGCGACACGCAGCGCGCCGCTTAGCCGCCCGGCGAAGAAGCTGATGCCGATGCCCTCGATGCCATCATCGGTGCGAATCCGCAAGACAACGACTGGGCGCATCGGATCGCGTTCCGGACTTGCGCTATCGGCCAGCGGATCGTCCTCAGGAATGCTGAGCAGGTCGGTCTGTATGCTGGCGATCCTCATGGCTTCCCTCCCGCTGTGTCTCGCAGGCCGGTTTTCAGTGTGACCTGCGTTACGTCGTGCCGCATGGCGAGACGCTATATCGCGAGCGTCGGAGCGACCGAGGAACGGCCACCCTGACAGACCAGACCGGATGAGGGCCTACTAAAACAGCAGGAGATCACCATGAAGTCAGCTCTGTTCGCGCTCGCCGCGTTGCTTGGGGTCGCCATCGGCGCCGCCAGCCTGTCGCCGGCCTCCGCCGTGGTGAGCACGGCGCCCTACAGCAACAACTCCGGGGGCGGCGCCGGCTAAGGTTCCGCCTGGAACAAACCCCATGCTTGCCATGCTCCTCGCGGCCGCCGCGCTGGCGGTCGCGGTGCTTGGCGGCGTCGTGATCGATCCAAAGCGAGTCAGACGCGAACTCCGCCGCTATGACGACTGAACCTTCGGTCATATCGCGCCCGCATCCCGCAGCGCCGTGATGTCGCCCGGCGCATAGCCCAGCTCGGCCAGCACTGCCTCGGTGTGCTGGCCGAGCGCCGGCACCGCGCCCATCGCCGCCTCCGCCTCGGCGAAAGTCACGGGCGGCAGCAAGGCGCGGAGCTTGCCCGCCGGACTGTCGATCTCCCGCCAGCGGTCTCGCGCCGCGAGCTGCTCATGCTCCCACAGGCCGCGCGCGTCGTTCAGCCGCCCATTCGCGATCCCCGCCGCGTCCAGGAGCGCCACCACCTCCCGCGCGGCCTTGTCAGCGAAGAACGCCTCGATCTCCGCCTTCAGTTCCTCCCGGTGCTCGCGCCGCGCGGCGTTGTCGCGGTAGCGGGGATCGCCGATCCAATCCGGCCGGTTCATCACCTTGACGCAGAAGGTCGCCCATTCGCGCTCGTTCTGTAGGCCGAAGATCACCTGCCCATCCTTGGCGCGATGCGCGCCGTACGGGGCCAGCGCCGGATGGCTCAGCGACTCGCGCGGCAGCGGCGAGTCCGCGTACGCCGTCCGGTACATCGGATAGGTCATCCACTCGGCGAGCGCGTCCAGCATGGCAACGGCGACATGCGCCCCTTGCCCGTTCCGCTCGCGCCGCAACAGCGCCGCCAGGACGGCGGATTGCGCGTACACGCCGGTCGCGATGTCGGCGGCCGAGATGCCGACCCGCGACGGCTGCTCCGGCGTGCCGGTCACGCTGATCAGCCCGGATTCCGCCTGGATCAGCAGGTCGTACGCCTTCTTGCGCGCGTACGGCCCGCTCTCGCCATAGCCGGAGATGTCGCAGACGATCAGGCGCGGATGGCGCGGGCTCAGCGCCGCGTAGCTCAGGCCGAGCCGCGCCGCCGCGCCCGGTGCGAGGTTCTGTACCAGCACATCCGCCTGCTCGATCAGCCGGTCCAGCACCGCCCGCGCCGCTGGCTGCTTCAGATCGAGCGTGACGCTCCGCTTGCCCCGGTTGAGCCAGACCACCATGGACGAGAGGCCGCGCACGAAGCTGTCGTATCCTCGTGCGAAGTCACCCTCGCCGGGACGCTCGACTTTGATGATTTCGGCGCCGAGATCGGCCAGATGCCGGGTGCAAAGCGGCGCCGCGACGGCGTGCTCCAGCGCGACGACGCGAAATCCCTCCAAGGGTCGCATGAAGCGACTCCTACCGGCGGGGGAATTGCATGACGAGCACATCCAGCCCCCCGCCGCCGGCTTCGGCGGCAAGACTCGGCTCGTCCGGGCCGACGAACACGCAAGAGTGCCGGTCGAACGACTCCCCCGCCCGCGTCAGCGTGCCGTTCAGCACCAGCCAGAACTGCCCGCGCCCTGCCGCCGGGTCGGGACCGTCGCGGCGCGCGCCCGCCGGAAGGCGCCAGCGCCACGCGGCAAGCCCATCCGACTCGGGGCCGAGCACGGCCTCGAAGCCGCTCTCCTCCCCCAGCGGACCAGCCACGGCTTCGCGGTGCCGGCGGGGACGGGGCAACTCGGCGCGCGCGCCCGGCATGTAGCGCGCGCCCGGATCCCAGCCATTGCGCAACGTGAAGTAGTGCAGTCCCTCGGCCCCGGCGCGGATCGGCCCATAGGCCGCGAAGGCGCCGGAGAAATGGACCGCGACGGGCGCCACCTCATGGGTGCCGAGCCGCCCGCTGCCGCCTACCACCACCTGGAACTGGTCCGACTGGTGGAAATGCGCGCCGACGGTCGCGTTCGCGTCCTGCTCCACCAGGAAGGCCATCGGATAGATCGCATCCGGCTCGGGCCGGGGCGCGGCCTCGGGCCGGTAGCGATTGGCCCCGATGAATGTGGTGTGCCAGAACGTCGCGCCCTGGGATTCCGCGCGGCGTCGCGTGGCAAAAGCGGCCTTGGCCGCCGCGGTCACGAGCATCGCATGTCCCCCTCTCGCCTTTTCCCGCCGCGCGGGCAGGCCAAGATAGCACCCATGAGCAAGGTTGACATGTCTGGCGTCCTGGACGCCGTGCGCTTCGACGCCGCCGGGCTGGTGCCGGCCATCGCCCAGCAGCACGACACAGGGGAGGTGTTGATGCTCGCCTGGATGAACCGGGCGGCCCTGGAAGAGACCTTGGCGACCGGGCGGGTCTGCTACTTCAGCCGCTCGCGCAACGCGCTCTGGCGCAAGGGTGAGACCTCGGGCCAGACCCAGCATCTGAAGGAGCTGCGCCTCGACTGCGACGGCGACGCGCTGTTGCTGCTCGTGGACCAGACGGGCGTCGCCTGCCACACCGGACGGCGGAGCTGCTTCTACCGCGCCGCGCGCGACGGCGCGCTGGCCGAGATCATGGCCCCGCACGCCGACCCGGCGCTGCTCTATCGCTCCGGCCGAGATGGCTGAACAAGGTCATCCTGAATGGATGCGCACTCTCGAAAGTGCCGGGATACGGCCGCTGTTTGGGGAGGATGGCAAGCCGCATGGGATCACCGCCCGCGACAAAGCTCATCAAACTAATTTTCAGGAAGGTTCGTGAAGGGAACACATGCGGCACTTCACGTCGGGATGGGACAGCAAGCCGTTCGGCAAGTCATTCCTTGTACACGCCGATTGCCTTGAGTGGCTTGGCCGCGTTCCGGAGAATAGCATCCACGCCATTTTGACCGATCCGCCGTACGGAGTGCGGGAATACGAGTCGCACGAACTGGAAAAACGTTCGGCCGGGCGGGGAGGCATCTGGCGTATCCCGCCATCGTTTGACGGCAACGTGCGTGCTCCTCTGCCGCGATTCACCGCCTTGGACGAGCGCGACCGCGAGAGGATGGCCCTATTCTTTCGCGAGTGGGCACGTCTTTGCTGCCGTGCGCTGCGACCAGGCGCGCACGTCTTCGTCGCGTCCAACGCTTACATTGTGCCGCTGCTGCTCAAGAGCCTGATCGATGGGGGACTGGAGTTCCGAGGCCAGTTGATCCGCCTCGTGCGGACGTTACGAGGCGGGGACAGGCCCAAGAACGCCGAGCAGGAGTTCCCCTTTGTCTCTTCGATGCCACGGGGATGTTACGAGCCTTGGGCGCTATTCAGGAAGCCGCTGCCCGACGGCATGAAGGTGAGCGATGCGCTGCGGGAGTTCCAGACTGGCGGGCTACGCCGCTTGCCGGCGGGGAACCCCTTTGAGGACATCATCCTGAGCGAGCGAACCCCTCGCGCGGAGCGCAACATCGCCGGCCACCCCAGCCTGAAGCCGCAGTCACTCCTGCGACTGCTTGCCTACGTAGCCCTCCCACTGGGAGAGGGCGTGATCGTCGATCCGTTCGCGGGCTCCGGCTCCACCGTTGCCGCCGCCGAGGCGGTCGGCCTCTCCGCGATCGGAATTGAGCGGCATCGTCCCTACTACGACATGGCGCGGAAGGCCGTGCCAAGGCTCGCGGCAATGCGCACGCCCACGGATGGGATTGTGGGCCGCGAAGATGGCTCCGATCTGTTCAAACGTCAGGCCAGGCTCGGCGGCGCGGCAGCAGCGACCGATGAATCGGGTCGAGTGGTTCCAGACAAGCTTTAGACCGCCATCGGCAGCGATTCCCTCATTCCTCGCGGGACAGCATGTATGTGCCCTCCGCGCCAATCAAAAATGTGGCTATGAGGCGTGCCTGCCGGGTGATTCCGCATATTCCTGGACTATACGTTGGGGAATCCGGCTTATCCCGGATGCGATGGGATTTATGCAGGAGCTTTCAAACTGACCGATGCCCCCCCGCTGATCTACCTCATCGCCGGCGAGCAGAGCGGCGATGCACTGGGTGCCCGGCTGATGGTGGCCCTGCGCGCGCGCCGGCCCAACATCGCCTTCGCCGGGATCGGCGGGGGGTTCATGCGCGCCCAGGGCCTGTCAAGCCTCTTCCCCCTTGAGGAACTTGCCTTGGTGGGATTCCTGGAAGTCCTCCCCCGGCTGCGCCTGCTCAGGCGGCGCCTCGCGCAGACCGTAGCCGATATCGCCACCCGGCGGCCATCGGTCGTGGTGACGATCGACAGCCCCGGCTTCACGCTGCGGGTGCTGCGCGCTGCCGCTCCGCTCGGGATCAAGCGGGTCCACTACGTCGCCCCCCAAGTCTGGGCCTGGCGGGAAAGCCGCGTGCGGCGCTATCCGGGGCTGTGGGACCGGCTGCTCTGCCTATTGCCCTTCGAGCCGGACTTCTTCGCCCGCCACGGCCTGCCCGCGCGCTTCGTCGGCCACCCTGTTTTGGAGAGCGGCGCCGAGTCCGGCGATGCCGCCCGCTTCCGTGCCACGCACACCCTGCCCCCCGGCGGGCGCGTGGTCACGATCATGCCCGGCAGCCGCCGCACCGAGATTGCCCGCCTGCTACCGGTCCTGGGTGAGACATTGCAGCGCCTGCCGGGACCGGCGATTGTGCCCGCCGTGCCGCTCGCCGGGCCAGTGGCGGAGGCGGTGCGGCAGGCCACCCGGTCATGGCCGGTCCGGCCGGTGCTGATCGGTGGCGGCCACGACAAGCACGACGCCTTCGCCGCCTCGGGTGCCGCGCTGACCAAATCGGGCACGTCCACCTTGGAGCTGGCGATGGCCGGGGTGCCGATGGTGGTGACGTATCGCGTCAATCCGCTCTCCGCCGCCCTGTTCCGGCGGGTCGCGATGGTGCGCTACGCCGCGCTGGTGAACCTGCTGCACAGCGGGATCGGCCGGGACGCCGGCCCTCCGCTTGTCCCCGAGCTGTTGCAGGAGGACTGCACCCCCGACACCCTCGCGCGCGCGCTGAGCACCTTGCTGGAGGACCGCTCGGCCGCGGCGGCACAGCGGGCGGGATTCCGGGCGGTTCTCGCCTCGCTGCGCCCGCCGGGCGGCCTCACGCCCTCAGAGGCCGCCGCCGAGGCCGTGCTCGAACTCCTTGAGCAGCCCTGACGCACGCACCCGCTCCTGCGCCTCCTCGATCGCGGCCTCGACGCGGAGTGCCGCCGCCAGCGCCCGGCGCCCGGCGGCGGCATCGACTGGAATGGGTGCGCCATCCAGCACGGCGGCAACGAAAGCCGCCTGCTCCGCCTCCAGGGCGTCGTGCTCCTGCCAGGATGCCGTCTCCGTCCCAAAGCCCGGCAGCGCGGCGAGCGGCTCACCCTGGTCTCGCGCCGTCACGCTCAGCCGGCGGGCGGCGAAATCCACGGCCACGCAGCCCCGCGCGCCGAAAATGCGCATCCGCCGCTCCACCCGCGGCGCCACCCGGCTCGCGCTGATCGTCGCCACGGCCCCGGAGGCGAAGCGCAGGCGCGCATTGGCCAGGTCCACGCGCGCGCTTGCGACCGGCGCCCCAACGGCCTCCACGGCGTCCAACGGACTGCGCGTCAGTTCCAGGACGAGATCAAGGTCGTGGATCATCAGGTCGAGCACCACGGAGACGTCGGTCCCGCGCGGCTTGAACGGACCGGACCGGCTCGCCTCGATGTAGAGCGGGGCGCCGGCGCGGCCCAGGATGGCCCCGTGCGCGGCCGAGAAGCGTTCCAGATGCCCGACTTGCAGCACCAGCCCCCGCGCGCGGGCCAGCGCGGCAAGCTCATCGGCTTCCCCCAGCGTCGCGGCGAGCGGCTTTTCCATCAGCACAGGCCGCCCGGCGCGCAGGGCGGCGAGGCCGAGCGCGTGGTGGGAGGCAGCCGGAACCGCGATGACGACGGCCTCGCATGCCTCCAAAAGATCGGGAAGGGACAGAGCCCGCGTCCCCGCCTCCCCCGCGACGCGCTCGGCGCGCTCCGGGTTCCGGTCATGCACCCCGGCCAGCTCGCATCGCGCCAATTTCGCCAGCTTGAGCGCGTGATACCGGCCGAAATGCCCCGCGCCGGCCACGCCGACGCGCAAGCGGCGCGTGTTCATGAGGAAACTTCCAGTCGCATTTGGCTGCGCGGCGGGTTATCCGAACCAGGCCCGCGCCGCCAGACCCTTGGGTGCGGGTGAGCCCTGCGGGCTTGCCGGTCAGGGGTCGCCTTGCCAATTTCCCGTGATCCTCGGGAACCGGAGCCAGCCGCCTTCATGCTCTATTTCAGCCGCGCCAAGACCCTCGCCATCCTTGGCGTCTGCGTCCTGGCCGCGCTCCTCTGCATCCCCAACGCGGCACAGGCGCCCAACGCCTGGCTGCCGTGGCGAACGGTGCGGCTCGGGCTCGATCTGCAAGGCGGCAGCTACCTGCTGATGCAGGTGGACATGAACGCGGTCGTGAAGGAGCGGCTGGCGGGTCTCACCGACTCGGCGCGCGAGCAGCTTCGCAAAGCCGGCATCTTCTACAAATCGGTGGAGAGCCAGCCCGACTTGCGCCGCGTCGTGGTCACGGTCCGCGATCCCGCGCGAACCCAGGCGGCCCTCGCCGCCCTCAAGCCGCTTATCCAGACGCAAGGGCCGATGAACCTGCCCGACCTCGACATCACCGCCGGGGCGGAGGGTGCCATCACCCTCCAACTGTCGCCGGTCGCCTTGACCGAGCGCGCCACGGCGGCCGTGCAGCAATCAATCGAGATCGTGCGCCGGCGCATCGACGAGACCGGCGTGGTCGATCCGCAGGTGAGCCGGGAGGGCTCGGACCGGATCGTGGTCCAATTGCCGGGCGTCGGCGATCCCGAGCGTATCAAGGCGCTGCTCGGCAAGACCGCGCACATGACATTCCAGCTTGTCGATACCTCGGTGACATCCACCACTGGCACGCCGCCCCCCGGTGTCGAGTTCCTGCCGATGCAGAACGATCCCCGCCAACGGATCGCGGTGCGCAGCCGGGTTGACGTGGATGGCGCCGACCTGACGGACGCGCGGGCGGCCACCGATCAACAGACCGGGCAGTGGGTGGTGAACTTCACCTTCAACGCCGTCGGCGCGCGGCGCTTCGCCGACATCACGCGGGCCAATGTCGGCCGGCCTTTCGCCATCGTGCTGGACGGCAAGGTGATCAGCGCGCCGGTGATCCGCGAGCCGATCACCGGCGGGCGCGGGCAGATCAGCGGCAACTTCAACGCCCAGAGCGCCTCGGACTTGGCCTTGCTGCTGCGCGCGGGCGCCTTGCCCGCCCCGCTCACCGTGATCGAGGAGAACACGATCGGCCCCGAGCTGGGAGCCGACGCGATCCGGGCCGGCGCCATCTCGCTCGGCGTCGGCTTCCTGCTGGTGATCGCGTTCATGGGCCTTTTCTATGGCCTGTTCGGCTGGTTCGCGAACCTGGCGCTGGTGATGAACCTGGTGCTCATGCTGGCCATACTATCGCTCCTCCAGGCCACGCTGACCCTGCCCGGCATGGCCGGCATCCTGCTCACGCTCGGCATGGCGGTGGACGCCAACATCCTCATCAACGAGCGCATCCGCGAGGAGCAGAGGCTCGGCCGCCCCCCGCTCGCGGCGCTGGAGCACGGCTTCTCGCGCGCCTACCGCACCATCTTCGACTCCAACGCCACGGCCTTCATCGCCCATGTCATGCTGTTCATCTTCGGCTCCGGCCCGGTGCGCGGCTTCGCGGTGACGATCACCGTCGGCATCGCCACGTCCCTCTTCACCGCCTGGCTGCTCACCCGCCTGCTGGTCTCGCGCTGGTACGTGGCGAACCGGCCCCGGCTGCTTCCGGTCTGATCCCATGCTTATCCGTCCGCTGTTCCGCCTGGTCCCCGACAACACGCGCATCCGCTTCATGCGCGCCCGGTTCACGGGCCTAATCATCTCCGCGCTGCTTTCCACCGCCTCGGTGGTGCTCTTCTTCCATCCCGGCCTGCATCTCGGCATCGATTTCGCCGGCGGCGTGGTGATGGAGGCGCGCACGCCCGCGCAGGCCGACATTCCGGCGATCCGCGCGGCGCTGCTCGCCCGTCACGTTCCCGAGGAGGGCGTGCAGCGCTTTGGAAACCCCGACCAGGTACTCATCCGCATCCGCAGCCAGCCGAGCGCCGAGGCGACGCAGCAAGCGGTCGCGCATGTGCGCGAGGCGCTGGAGGCGGTCGCGCCAGGCACCAAGATCCTGAGCACCGAGGCGATCGGCGCCTCGGTCTCGGCCGAGCTGTTCCGAAATGGGCTGCTCGCGCTCGCGATCAGCCTGTTGATGATCCTAGTCTATATCTGGTTCCGCTTCGAATGGCAGTTCGCCGTCGGCGCGGTGGTCACGCTGATCCTGGACGTGACCAAGACGATCGGCTTCCTGGCGATCACCCGCTTCGACTTCGACCTAGTGATGGTGGCGGCGATCCTGACCGTCCTAGGCTACTCCACCAACGACAAGGTGGTGGTGTACGACCGGGTGCGGGAGAACCTGCGCAAGTACAAGACCATGCCGCTGCGCGACCTGATCGACCTGTCGATCAACGAGACGCTGAACCGCACCCTCGGCACGTCGATGACGGTGTTCCTCGCCGCCCTGCCGCTCGCGCTGTTCGGCGGTCAATCGATCTCGGGCTTCGCCTGGGTCATGCTGTTCGGCATCGTCGTCGGCACCTCCTCGTCCATCGGCATCGCCGCGCCGATCCTGCTGTTCCTTGGCGAGCACCGCCTGCGCCGCGATGCCGCGCCGGCCGAAACCCGCGCGGCGCGAGAAAAGCCGGTGATGCGAACCTAAGCCCATCGGGCGCCGATCCGGTGTGGACGTGGATCAAGGGCATCCTCGCCGCCTGGTGGGACCGGCTCGTTGCCTCGGACGTGGGGCTAATCCGGTTCGTCTCCGCCGTGCGGGTGACGATCGCGGTCGTGCTCAGCTTCCTTGTGATCGATGCGCTCTCCCACCTGACGACGCTGCCCATGGTGATGATCGTCATGGGCATTATCGAGAGCCTGTTCGGATCAATCGCGGTCCGCGATCCCTCTCCAGGCAAGCAGCGCGTAACGTTGCTGCTAACGCCGATTCCGGCCGCCATGGCGCTGACCGTGGGCACGGTGCTCGCGCCATGGCGCACGATCGGCGATGCCGCCTTCATCATCGTCATTTTTGCGGCCACCTACGCCCGCCGGTTCGGCCCGCGCGCCACCGCCCTCGGGATGGTCGCGTATATCAGCTACTTCATCGGCATTTTCCTCCATTTGCCGCTTGCGCAGTTGCCGTACCAGTTCCTCGCCCTGGCGATTGGGGCGGCCTCCGCCTTCGTAGTCCGTTTTGTCCTCCTTCCCGACCGGCCAGAGCAGACGCTGCGGCACGTCCTAACCTCGTTCTACCAGCGCATCGGGCAAATCCTCGACGAGATCGACCAGGCGGCAGCCTCCGGCGGCTGGGACGGTGCAAGCCGCCGCCGGATGCGGCGCCGCGTCACGCAGTTGAACGAGGCCGCCCTGGCCGCGGAGGGTCAGATCGAGGCGCTTGATCCCGACCGGCTCGCGCCCGCGTCCCGCCGCAGCGTGCTCGGGTCGCGACTGTTCGAGCTTGAGATCATCATTGGCTGGCTGGCGCACGAGGCGGTGCTTGCACTACCTCCGCCCGAAGAACGCCCCACCCTTCGCCGCGCGCTTGACGACGTGCGGCGTGCGCTGAGCGGGATTGCCGGCCCGCCTCGTCAAGACCGCATCCAGGTTGGCGGCGCGATCGCCGATGTGCTGCGCAATATGGTCGCGGCGCTCGCCTCCATGCCAGGACCGGAGAGCGCCGCTCAGGCGATGCAAGCAGAGCCGGGGGACAGCGAGAAGCTATCAATCCAGGACACCAAGGAGCCCGCTCTCCTGCCGACCACCCGAGCCGCGATCCAAGTGACGCTCGCCTGTATCCTCGCCATCGTGCCAGGCGAGTTCCTTTCACCACAGCGCTGGTATTGGGCCGTTATCACTGTCTTCGTCATGTTCACCGGCACGCAGTCGCGGGGCGACGTTCTTGCGAAAGGGATGCAGCGCGCGATGGGAACCCTGGCGGGCGTGGCGGCCGGCATCCTGGTTGCCACCGCCGTTTCAGGCCAGTACATCGTTTCGCTCTGCCTCATCTTCGCCTGCGTGTTCCTCGCCTTCTATTTCCTTCAGGCGGCTTATGGGCTGATGGTCTTCTGGATCACGATCCTGATCTCACTCCTGTATGGCCTACTGGGGTACTTCAGCCCCGCCCTGCTGGCCCTGCGCATCGAGGAAACGGCGATCGGCGCGATCATCGGCGTGTTGGTGGCAATGTTCATCCTGCCAACCAGCTCACGCGATACCTTCGGACAGGCGGCCCGATCGTTCCTGCAAGCGGTCAGTGACTTCGTCGGGCGTGTTGCCCAGTTCGACGGCACCGACCTGACGGACGCGGCACGTGAGCTGGATCGCTGCTTCCACCAGCTCCGCACGTCAGCCAAACCGCTCATCTCGGGCCTTAGGGGTGCGCTCGCTCCGAACAGCGCGCGCCGATGGCTCCGTGTGTGCCTGGCGTGCGACACCTATGCCCGGATTCTGGCCGCCCGCGTGACGCGCGGGCAGCCCACGCCGGGTCAGGTCGAGGCCGGTCGGCGCCTCGCCGCGCGTATTCGCGGCAATATCGGCTGGCTGCTCACCGTGTTGGACGGGGGCCGGGCGAGGCTCGCCTTGTCGGGCCAGGATGATCCTGGCGCATTTGTCATATCGCGCGGCCAGTACCGGGAGCACACCAACCAGGCCGGGGAGTCGGACGCTCTCATGCACGCGCTGGCGGGAATGGACGAGGCAATCTGGCTACTGGCCCGCGACTTTGCCGGCCCGGAGCAACCGAGGACGTAGGCGCCCTCGACGCACAACCGATCGTGACCCTCGGCAAACCCGTCCGCGAGAACAACTCTGCACGGAGCAGCACAGGGGTAGGCGAGCATGGCCGATGTCGTCGTCATCACCGGAGCGTCGTCCGGCATCGGGCGCGCAACGGCCCATCGCTTTGCGCGGACCGGCCGTCCGCTCGCATTGATTGCCCGGGGCGCGGAGGCGCTGGAGGCCACGCGCCGCGAGATCGAGGCATTGGGCATCCAAGCCCTGGCCATTCCCCTCGACATGGCCGACGATGAAGCGGTGGAGGCCGCGACGCGGCGCATCGAGGTGGAACTGGGGCCGATCGGCATTTGGGTGAACAACGCCATGGTCAATGTCTGGGGCGAGTTCCTCGATATCCCGGAAGCCGAGTTCCGCCGCGTCACGGAAATCGGATATTTCGGCTATGTCAACGGCACCCGCGCCGCGCTGCGCCGCATGAAGCCGCGCGATCAGGGCAGCATCATCCAGGTCGGTTCGATGATCTCCTACGTGGCGGCCCCGCTGCAATCGGCTTACAGTGGCGTCAAGCACGCGGTCCGGGGTTTCACGGAGGCGGTGCGGGCGGAGCTGATGCACGCCGGCAGCCGCGTGCGTATCGGCATGGTGCTGCCGGCCTCGATCAACACGCCATTCTACGATACGGCGGGAAATCGAATGCGCGGAGGCGTGCCGCGCCCAGTGCCGCCCGTCTACCAACCCGAGCTTGTGGCCGAGGCGATCCGGCACATGGCGGAACGGGGCGGGCGGGAGATGTTCGTGGGCGGCGTGGCGGAGGCGGCGGCGGTCGCGCGGGCGCTCGCACCCGCGTTGACGAATCAAGTGCTGCCGCTGACCTATTCCGCCCAGTGCTCCGCCGGCGCGGAAGCCGAAACAGGCAGCGGCAACCTGTTCCAGCCCGTGCCGGGTGATCGCGGCATCCACGGCCGGTTCGGCGCGGAGGCGTTGCGCATCAGTCCGCATCTATGGCTGGCCGAGGCGCGCAGCACGGCGGAGGCGTTCGTTACGGGAGTGACCAGGCGTGTCTTCGGCCGGCATTAATCCTTTCCCCCTCTTGCGGGCTTGTGGACGCCGCAGCCCGCAAGCGGGAGAGGAGGTCATATCACCTCGGCCGCCTAGCCCTGCCGCGCGATGATCTTGTCCTTAATCCCGTTATAGATGTTCTGCGGGATGATGTGCCGAGCGACGAGGTCATCCTTCCCCTTATATGGCCGGTTCTTGATGATTGCGTCGGCGCGCGACTTTCCAATCCCCGGAAGGGCGTCCAGATCTGTTTCTGGTGCGGAATTGATATCGACCAGCTTTCCCTGGGCTGAAGTCGAGTTTGCGGCGGTGGACGAGGGCGCGGTCGTCGGCCGGGCCGCCTGACTGGTGGATGGAGCTGGTGCCGGGGCCGTGGGCCGAGCCGTCTGGGCTGCTTGCGGCGGAGGCTGGGGCGTGGCGCTACCCTTATGCGTTCCGGATGGCGCCTGTGCCTGTGCCATAAGAGGGAGGACAAGACCCATCGCGAGTACGGTCGTACCGAAGCGTGACAGTCTCATGTCGGCTCTCCTTGCAGGGGCAACTATTACGCCCCCGGCCGATGCATTGGTCAACCCCCGGCCAAAAATACCGAAACACTCTCAATCCGCGCAGACCAGAGGAACTGATCTATCAGCGTGACACGCGCCGCGCGATACCCGGATGTGGCGAGCGGGCGCGCATCGCGGGACAACGCGGAAGGATTGCAACTCACGTACACGATGCACGGCACGCGGGCAGCCGCGACCGCCGCCATCTGCGCCGGGGCGCCAGTGTGCGGTGGGTCGAGCACCACCGCGGCACTTCTGGCAAGTTCCGCCGCGCTCAGGGGCTGGCGCGCGAGGTCGCGGGGGCGCGCTGTGATCCGGCCGACGAGCCTGGCCTGATGCGCGGCGGCAGTCAGGGCGGCCAGGGCGGACGGATCGCCTTCCCAGGCTCGCACGGGCGCGCGTTGGGCGAGCGCAAAGGTCAGCGTGCCGCAGCCGGCGTACAGTTCCGTAATATGCGCGGCTGTCGGCATTGTCTCGGGGAGGCCTTCCAGCACGGAAGAGATGATCGCCGTCTCGGCCGCGCCAGAGGCTTGCAGGAACGCGCCGGGCGGCGGCGCGACCACGACGCCGGACAGGGTGATCGCAGGCCTGGCGAGAATGCACACCGGCTCGGGCGTCGCGTCGCGCAGCGCCCAACTGATCCGGCTCAGCCTATGCGCCCGCGCGAAATCGGTGAGTGCCATCCGATCAGCCAGCGTCAGCGGGGCATCACTGCGCAGCAGCAGGTCAGGGCCGTTGTCCAGAAGGTTCACGATCGCCGAGCCCTCGCGCCGCACGCACGCCAGGCCGAGATCCCGCAAAGGCGCGACGAGCGAGACCAAGGCCGGATGCAGCACCGCGCAGGCGTCAAGGTTGACGATCTCGCGTGAGCGAAGGCGGTGCAGTCCGACCCGCCATTCGCGTCCGGCACGCCGGATCGCCAAATCCATGCGCCGCCGCGAAGCGGGTGCGGTGCGCACCGGAGGCGACAGGGGAGGGTCGGGGAAGCCGGCCCGGCGCAGCGCGCCGACAATCGCCGCCAACTTCCAACCGAGATAGGCCGCATCGCTCATGTGCTGCGCGACGCAGCCGCCGCAGGCACCGAAATGCGGACAGACCGGCACGGCGCGCGCCGCGCTTGGCTCAAGCACGCCATCCAGCGCGGCTGCCCAACCGTCGCCGCGCCGTGCCAGCGGGCGGGCGCGCACCAGTTCGCCCGGCAACGTCAGCGGCACATAGGCCAGGCTCCCGTCGGCCAAGGCGCCGACGCCATCGCCCTCCGCGCCAAGCCGCGCGATTCGGAGCGTCGCCGGTTCAGGCGTTGCCGAAGGCGTTGAGGCCCGTCTGCGCACGGCCCAGGATCAGGGCATGGACATCGTGCGTGCCCTCGTACGTATTGACCGCTTCCAGGTTCATCACGTGGCGGATCACGTGGTACTCGTCTGCGATGCCATTGCCGCCGTGCATGTCGCGAGCGGCGCGCGCGATCTCCAGCGCCTTGCCGCACGAGTTGCGCTTCAGCATCGAAATCATTTCCGGCGCTGCGTCGTGCTCGTCCATCAGCCGCCCCAGGCGCAGCACGCCTTGTAGCCCGAGCGCGATCTCGGTCTGCATGTCGGCGAGCTTCTTCTGGATGAGCTGCGTCGCCGCCAGCGGGCGGCCGAACATCATGCGCTGCATCGTGTAGTCGCGCGCCGCCATCCAGCAGAACTCGGCCGCGCCCAGCGCGCCCCAGGCGATGCCGTAGCGGGCGTTGTTGAGGCAAGAGAACGGGCCGCGCAGTCCCTTCACGCCAGGCAGCATGTTGGCTTCGGGCACGAACACGTCCGACATCATGATCATGCCGGTGACAGAGGCGCGCAGGCTGAACTTGCCCTCGATCTTTGGCGTCTCCAGCCCTCTCATGCCGCGCTCCAGCAGGAAGCCGCGAATGTCGCCCGCGTCGTCCTTCGCCCAGACCACCAGCACATCCGCCAGTGGGGAGTTGGTGATCCAGGTCTTGGAGCCGTTCAGCAGGAAGCCGCCCTCCACGGCGCGGGCGCGCGTGCGCATCGAGGCGGGGTCGGAGCCGGCGTCCGGCTCGGTCAGGCCGAAGCAGCCAACGAATCCGCCGCTGCGCAGCTTGGGAAGGAACTTCTCCTTCTGCTCCTCGGAGCCGAAGGCCCAGATCGGGTACATCACCAGCGAGGACTGGACCGAAAAGCAGGAGCGGTAGCCGGAATCGACGCGCTCCACCTCGCGCGCGATC
>DATFDN010000279.1:0-10534 GCA_035252035.1 Acetobacteraceae bacterium
GCGGGTCAGGCGCCGCCAGCGCGGCGGCGTCTCCAGCCCCGCCTTCGCGATCAGCCCGGCCGCCACGGGGGGGATGGTGACGGGCAAGTACATGAACGGGTCTTGGAACGCGCCACGGAAATGCAGCAGCGCCGCCTCGG
This sequence comes from Acetobacteraceae bacterium, assembly GCA_035252035.1. Classification (GTDB taxonomy): domain Bacteria; phylum Pseudomonadota; class Alphaproteobacteria; order Acetobacterales; family Acetobacteraceae; genus DATFDN01. Next base: position 141 of record DATFDN010000279.1, read on the forward strand.
CCACCGTGCCCACTAAGCCGCCCGAGGTGATCGCGGCCAGCGCCGGGCCGGCGGGCAGGCCCATCACGCGCGGTTCGCGATAACCCGAATCGCGCACGTGCTCGGCCGCCGTGCCCATCAGTCCGGACAGGATCAGCGCGTACGGTGCCCCCAGCGGCGCGCCGTAGAACAGGTTGAGCCAGGACAGCCCGCCTTCGCGCTTTGTCACGTTGTAGAGGTGAAAGCCACCGCCGATCAGCCCGGTCGCCACCGCCGTCAGCGCGACCGCGTGGCGAAGCCGGTGCGCCGTGCCGCTCTCGTCGCCGATGCCGTGCAGGCTGCTCGCCAGCGACGCCGCCGAGGCGGCGAGCGGGACGAACATCGCCTTGTTGTGGAACATCCCTCTGTAGTGCTCGACCGCGCTGTCGGCGAACACCGAGAGCGCGAGCAGGGCGGAGCTGTTGTTGAGGCGCCGCGCCGCGTCCGCCGCGAGGGCGGCGCTCTGTCTTCTCTTCCCAACCCCCTCCCGCAAGGGAAGGGGGAGGCTTTCGAGCAGGCGGCCTACCAAGCCCCCTCCCCGTGTGGGAGGGGGTTGGGGGAGAGGTCGGGACGCAAGCGCGCTGCGTGCGCCCAGCACGCCTAGAACACCGGCCGAAATAGCCGCGAGCGCCGCCAGGCTGGCGCCCTCTCCTGTCGTGCCCGCCATGATCCCCCTCGCCCTAATCGTCCGCGTAGCGTTCAGCGTCGGCGCGCTTCAGCGCGATCCCAAGTCCCGGCCGCGACAGGTCAGGCGCGATCACGCCATGCCTCGGGACCGGCGCACCCTCGAACAGCATGTGCTCGATCCGCACGTGGTCGTGAAACCACTCCAGGTGCCGCAGGCGCGGCACCGCGCAGGCCGCGTGCAGATGCACGGAGGGCGCGCAATGCCCGGAGAGGTCGATCTGGTGCGCCGCCGCCATTTGCCCGGCGGCGAGGAAGCCGCTCACGCCGCCGCAGCGCGTGGCGTCGGACTGCAACACGTCCACGCACCCGTCCGCCAGCATCCGCAGCGCGTCCGTGGGCACGTAGATGTACTCTCCCGCCGCCACTTCCATCGGCGCCGGAATGCGCTCGCGCAGCAGGCGCAGACCTCGGAGATCGTCGGACGAGACCGGCTCCTCGAACCAGCGCACGTCGTATTGAACCGCGTACTCGGCGAAGGCGAGCGCCCGCTTGGCCGCGAAGGCGCCGTTGCCATCGATGAACAGCGCGGCGCCGCCGATCGCCGCGCGCGCCGCCTTCACCCGCTGCCGGTCGCGGTCCGGGTCGCGGCCCACCTTCATCTTCACCCACTGGCAGCCGTCCTGCGCCACCCAGCCGCCGAGCTGCGCGGCCAGGCGCGCATCCGTGTAGTTGGTGAAACCCCCGCTCCCGTAGATCGGCACGTGCGGCCGCGCCGCCCCCAGCAGGCGCACCAAGGGCAGGTCCAGCAGCTTCGCCTTCACATCCCAAAGCGCCACGTCCACCGCCGAGATAGCGGTGCCGGCGAGGCCGCGCCGGCCCATGTTACGCACCTCGCGCTCCATGGTCGCGACGCAGCCGGGGATGTCGAAGGCGTCCTGGCCCTCCAGCGCCTTGGCAAGCTTGCCGCTGATCAGCCCGGCGTTGCCCTTCCCGGCGTAGGTGTAGCCGATCCCCTCGTAGCCGCCGGCCTCGACGGTGGCGACGATCAGGGTCGTGCTGTCCCAGTCGAGCGTGCCATCCTGCTCCGGCTCGTCGGTCGGGATCGTGTAGGCGCGCGCCCGCACATTCCCGATAGGCGCCTCCGCCCGTGTCATCGCTCGTCAGGCGCGGCTGGGCAGGAGGGAGGAGAGCACCTCCTTCGCCGTGTCCTTGAGGACCGCCCCGAGTTCCGGGTCTTGTGGCAGCGACGTGGCGAAAGCCTTGGCCTGCTTCAGCGTGATGTGCGGCGGCAACGGCGGCACGTTCGGATCGGTGTAGAACTCAAGGACCACCGGCCTGTCGGCGGCCAGCGCCTCGTCCCACGAACTCGCGACCTTCTCGGGATTGTCGCAGAAGATGCCCTTCAGCCCCAACAGGTCGGCGTAGCGCGCGTACGACACGTCGGGGATTTGCTGCGAAGCCTCGAACTTCGGATCGCCGTCCTGCGCCCGCATCTCCCAGGTCACTTGGTTCAGGTCGCGGTTGTTGAGCACCATGATGATGAAGTGCGGGTTGCTCCACTGCTTCCAGTACTTGGCAACCGTGATCATCTCGTTCATGCCGTTCATCTGCATGGCGCCGTCGCCCACGAGCCCGATCACCGGCCGGTCGGGATAGGCGAACTTGGCGGCAATCGCGTACGGCACCCCCGCGCCCATGCTGGCGAGCCCGCCCGACAGCGAACCCATCATTCCGCGCCGCATCTTGATGTCGCGCGCGTACCAGTTGGCCGCCGACCCGGAATCGCTGGTCAGGATCGCCCGCTCCGGAACTTTCGGCGAGAACTCCCAGAACACGCGCTGCGGGTTGATCGGGTCGGCCGAGTGCATGGCGCGATTCTTCAGCACGCCCCACCACTCGCTCACCTCCTTCTCGATCTGCTGGCGCCAGGAGCGGTCCTTCTTGTGCTCGATCAGCGGCAGCAGCGCGCGCAGCGTCTGCTTCGCCTCGCCCAGGAGGTTGACCTCCATCGGGTAGCGCAGGCTGAGCATCGCCGCCTCGATGTCGATTTGCACGCCGCGCGCCTTGCCCTCCTCAGGCAGGAACTCGGAGTACGGGAAGCCCGAGCCGACCATGAACAGCGTGTCGCAGCCCATCATCATGTCATAGCTCGGCTTGGTGCCGAGCAGGCCGATCGAGCCGGTGACGAAGGGCAGGTCGTCGGGCACCGCCGCCTTGCCGAGCAACGCCTTCGCCACGCCCGCGCCCAGCTTCTCGGCGATCTCGATGATCTCGTCGGTGCAGTGCAGCGCGCCGGCGCCCACCAGCATCGCGACCTTCTTGCCGCTGTTCAGCACCTCGGCGGCGCGGCGCAGCTCCATCTCCGTCGGCAACGGGTGCGGCACCGGCGCCCCGATGCCCGAATGGACCGTCCCATGCGTGTGCGGCGGCTGCTCCACCGCCTTCATCTCCTGCAAGTCCTTCGGGATGATGATGGCCGTCACCTTGCGATCGGACTTGGCGATCCGCATGGCCCGGTCGATCAGGTGGCGGATTTGGGCGGGCGCGCTCGCCTGTTGGACGAAGGCGCCGGCGACATCCTTGAACAGCACCTCAAGATCGACCTCTTGCTGATAGTGCCCGCCGAGCGACTTGCGGTCTTGCTGGCCGACGATCGCCAGCACGGGCTGGTGGTCTAGCCTCGCGTCGTACAGCCCGTTCAGCAGGTGGATGGCGCCGGGTCCGGAGGTCGCCATGCAGATCCCCACCTCGCCGGTGAACTTCGCGTGCGCGGAGGCCATGAAGGCAGCCATCTCCTCGTGGCGGACCTGGACGTACTCGAACTTGTCCCGGTTCCGGTCGAGGGCGCCGACCAGACCGTTGATGCCGTCCCCCGGATAGCCGAAGATCCGGCGAACGCCCCATTCGTGCAGGCGCTGCCAGAAAAAGTCGCTGACCGTGTTAGCCATGCCGCTCGCCCCTTGCCCCGATGTTGAGAACGGCCGGGCATCAGCCCGCCCGGAATGCGAGGCTAACGCGAGAACGGTGCGCACGTTGCGGGAGGCGCGTCAAAGATACGGCGCCGAAGTCTTTGCCCGGGCGCCTCGCGAGTGGCGGATTGTCACTTCTTTAATGACAGCAAGTTCACCGAACTCGCGAACGTAAGGCAGCCCATGGCCAATCGTGAGACTCCCAAGCAGCGCGCCACCATCCGCCGCGTGATGCACGCGTTCAAGCACGGCGTGCTTGGACGCGGACAGGGCGGCAGGGTCAGGAACCCGAAGCAGGCCATCGCCATCGCTCTGGCGGAGGCCGGCGCCTCCAACCGCCAGTCCGAAGCGACGAACCGGAAACGCAAGGAGCGCCTCAGCGCGACTCGCGCGGCGCTGTACGCCGAGGCGGCAAGGCGCGGCATCAAGGGCCGGTCGCGGATGAGCAAAGCGGAGCTTGAGAAGGCGCTGCGGTAGTTGCGGTGATAGTAGGGTAAATCTCCCTCTCCGCCCCGAGGGGCGGAGAGGGAGTCATGCATTACTCCGCCGCCGCTCCCATCTTCGCCGCGAGCGTCGGCAAGGCATGGGCGCGGCGCGGGGCCAGCCAGTGCTGGAGCCGGTCGAGATAGAGATAGATCACCGGCGTCGTGTACAGCGTCAGGATCTGCGACAATGCCAAACCGCCGACCATGGCGAAGCCAAGCGGACGGCGCAGCTCCGAGCCCGCGCCGTGCCCGAGCATCAGCGGCAGGCCCGACAGCATCGCCGCCATCGTCGTCATCAGGATGGGCCGGAACCGCAGCAGGCACGCCGTCCGGATCGCCTCGCGCGGCGAGAGCCCGTCGCGGCGCTCCGCGGTGATCGCGAAATCGACCATCATGATGCCGTTCTTCTTGACAATGCCGATCAGCAGGAAAATGCCGATCATCGCGACCATCGACAGATCGTAGCCCCCCGCCATCAGCGCGAGGAACGCGCCGACACCCGCGGAGGGCAGGGTGCTCAGGATGGTCAGCGGCAGGATGTAGCTCTCGTACAGCACGCCCAGGATCACGTACACCGTGAGGAACGCCGCCGCGATCAGATAGACCTGGCCGGCGAGCGCGCTCTGGAAGGCTTGCGCGGTCCCCTGGAACGTGCCCTGCAAGGTGGGGGGGGCGCGCATCTCGGCCATGGCCGCCTTGATCGCGTCCACGGCCTCGCCGAGCGCCGCGCCCTTGGCGAGGTTGAACGAGATCGTCACCGCCGGGAACTGGCCCTGGTGGCTGATCGACAAGGGCTGCACCGGCGCCGTGCCCCATGTGGCGAGCGCCGAGAGCGGCACCGCCGCGCCGCTCGCCGAGCGCACGTAGAGCTGGCTCAGCGTCCGCAAATCGCTCGCCAGGCCCGGCAGCACTTCCAGGATCACGTGATAGGTGTTGGTCTGGGTGAAATATTGCGCGACCTGGCGCTGGCCGAAGGCGTCGTACAGCGTGTCGTCGATCGCCTGCGGCGTGACGCCCAGCCGCGCCGCCTGGTCGCGATCGATGCGCAGGGTGGTGGTCAGTCCCGCCATTTGCTGGTCGGTGGTCACGTCGCGCAGCATGGGCAGACCGCGCAGCCGCTCCAGCACGCGCGGCGCCCAATGGAACAACTCGTCGAGATCGGCGTCCTGGAGCGTGTACTGGTACTGCGTCTTGGACAGGCGGCCGCCCACGCGGATGTCCTGCGAGGGCTGCAAGAACAACTTCCCGCCCTTGACCGCGTCGAGCTTGGGCCGGATGCGGTTGATGAAGTCCTGCGCGGTGCCGCCGGTGCGCTCATCGAACGGCTTGAGCGCGATGTAGATGCGGCCGTTGTTCACCGTCTGCCCGCCGCTGCCCGCGCCGACCGTGGCGTTGTAGCCGGACACGTCCGGGTCGGCGGAGATGATCGCGCCGATTTCGGACTGGATGCGCGACATCTCCTTGAACGAGACGTCCTCCCCGCCCTCGCTGATCCCGATGACCACGCCGTTGTCCTGCGGCGGGAAGAAGCCCTTGGGGATTTCGACGTAAAGCAGGACCGTGACCGCCAGCGTGGCGAAAAACGTGAGCAGGGTGAAGACGCTGTGCCGCAGCGCCACGTCGAGCGTGCGGCGGTAGAACGCCACCATCAGGGTGAATCCCGCCTCCACGACGCGCCAGGCGCGGCCGTGCGCCGCGTCGTCGTGGCGCAGGAAGCGCGCGCACATCATCGGCGTGAGGGTGAGCGAGACAAAGGCCGAGAGCAGCACGGCGATGCTAACGGTCAGTGCGAATTCCCGGAACAGCCGGCCGATGATGCCGCCCATCAGCAGCAGCGGGATGAACACCGCGACCAGGGACAGGCTGATCGAGACGATGGTGAAGCCGATCTCGCCCGACCCCTTGAGCGCCGCTTCCAGCGGCTTCATGCCCTCCTCGATATGGCGGTGGATGTTCTCCAGCATGACGATGGCATCATCCACCACGAAGCCCACCGAGATCGTCAGCGCCATCAAGGACAAGTTGTCGAGGCTGAAGCCGAAGCCGAACATGGCGGCGAAGGTGCAGATCAGCGCCACCGGCACGGTGACGGCCGGGATGATCGTGGCCCACAGGCTGCGCAGGAACAGGAAAATCACCATCACGACGAGGGCGCCCGCGAGCAGCAGGGTGAACTGCACCTCCTCCACCGAGGCGCGGATCGTCAGCGTGCGGTCCATCATCACGTTGACATGCACGGACGGCGGGATGGCGGCTTCCAGTCGGGGCAGCGCGCGCTTGATGCGGTCCACCGTGTCGATGACGTTGGCGCCGGGCTGCTTGAACACCAGCAGGATGATGCCGCGCTTGCCGTTCTGCCAGGCGGCGAGAGTCGTGTTCTCCGGCCCGTCCACCGCCTGGCCGATGTCGCGCACCCGGATCGGCGCGCCGCGGCGCCAAGCCAGGATGGTGTCGTTGTACTCGGCCGCGCGGGTGAGCTGGTCGTTGTCATAGATCGTGTAGCCGCGGCGCTCGGTGTCGATCGTGCCCTTTGGCGCATCGACCGAGGCGTTGACGAGCGCGGGGCGCACATCCTCCAGGGTCAGGCCCATGGCGGCGAGCTTGGCCGGATCGACTTGGACGCGGATCGCCCGCTTCTGCTCCCCGCCGATATAGACCTGGCCGACGCCGCTGATCTGCGAAATCTGCTGGCTCAGGATGTTGTCGGCGTACTCGTCGGCCTCGATCAGCGGCACCGCGTCGGACTGCACCGACAGGATCATGATGGGGCTATCGGAGGGATTCAACTTCCAGTAGTTCGGCGCGGCGGGCAGGTTCTTGGGCAACTGCCCGCTCGCGGCATTGATCTGCGCCTGGATGTCGCTCGCGGCGGCGTCGATGTTCCGGTTGAGGTCGAACTGCACCACGATCTGCGTCTGGCCCAGGACGCTGACCGAGGTCATTTGCGCGATGCCGGGGATTTGCGCGAACTGGCGCTCCAGCGGCTGGGCGACGGTGCTCGCCATCGTTTCGGGGCTGGCGCCGGGGAACTTGGCGTTGACCAGGATGGTCGGGAAATCGATCTGCGGCAGCGGCGCCACGGGCAGGAACGGGTAGGCGGCGAGGCCGATCAGGACCAGCGCCGCCATGATCAGCGAGGTGCCGATGGGGCGGCGGATGAACACGCTGGAGATACTCATGCCGCGTCCCTGCCCCGGACCACCGTCACCGCCGTCCCGTCATCCAAGCGCGACTGCCCCGACGTGACCACGATGGCGCCCTCTTGCAACCCGCTGGCGATCACCGCCGTGTGCCCGTCGTCGGAGCGCAGCGTGACCGGCGCGCGCGCCACCGTGCCGTTCGGACGCACCACATACGCAAACAACCCGTTCGGCCCATGCTGCACGGCTTCCGAGGGGATGGTCAGCACGCCCCGTTCCGTGTCCAGCTTCAGCCGCGCGCGCACGAACTGGCCCGGCCAGAGCTGGCCCGCCGCGTTCGGGAACACCGCTTTCGCCCGGATGGTTCCCGTGCTCGGGTCAACCGCGTTGTCGATGGTCAGCAGCGCGCCCTGGTCGAGGGGCGTGTCGGAGCCGGCCGGCAACGCCGCGACGGGCAGCCGCCGCTCGGCCATCGCGGCGGCGAGGCGGGGCAGATCCTCTTGGGGAAGCGTGAACAGAACGGCGATGGGATGGACCTGGCTGAGGGTCAGGATCGGCGTCGTGTCGCCGGCCCGGACCAGGTTCCCAGGGTCGATCTGCCGCAGGCCCACCCGTCCGTCGAACGGCGCGGTGATCGTGGTGAAGCCCAGGTTGATGCGCGCCGCCTCCACCGCGGCGGCGTCGGCCGCCACCGCCGCCGTGAACTGCGCCACCGCCGCCTGATTCTGATCGAGTTGCTGGCGCGAGGCGAAGTCCTGGCGCGCGAGGGCGCTGGTCCGCGCCAATTCGCGCTGCGCGTTGGCGAGCTGCGCCTGGTCCTGCTGGCGCTTCGCCTCCGCCTGGTCGAGAGCGGCCTGATAGGGGCGCGGATCAATCCGGGCGAGCACCTCCCCGGCCTTCACCTCCTGCCCTTCCTGGACCGGCACCGCGATCAGCGTGCCATCCACGCGCGCGCGGACTTGGACCGCGTTGTTGGCCTGAACCGTGCCGAGCCCGCTGAGATAGACCGGAACATCGCTCCGCTCGACCTTGGCGACCGAGACCGGCACGCCGGCTGGCTGCGCGGCCAGCCGGGTCGCCGGCACGATTTCAGCACAGGCGAGCGTGACCAGCACCGCCAAGCCCAGCATCGCGCGACGGCAAGCGGTCAATCTGTTCCAAAATTTGATCACCCTCCGTCTCATAGTCGGGAGAACCCATCCCCGGCAAGCCGACCGGTTCCCCAATACGGCATTGTCATACGACGGTCGCAAAGGCGCCCTGCTTTCAACGCACGCCGCCCCCATCCCGACGCTGAGTTGAAACGGAGATCGTCATGGTCAATCGCCGAAGTCTGCTTCTCTCTCTGCTCGCGGCACCGCTGCCGCTCTCCGCCGCCCTCGCCCAGCCCTGGTGGAACGAGCGCGAGGAAAACAAGCGGTGGCACCGCTATGAGGAGGAAGAGAGGCGCCGCCGCGAAGCCCGGCACGAACGCTGGGACGAGCACCGCGAGCACGAGGCTTGGGAGCGGCACCAGCGGGAACTCGCGCAACGCGAGTGGGAGCACGAACACGGACCCTACCGGCCGTAGCGATTCAGGCTACGCGCTTGGTCAGGTCGCCTGGATGAGCATATAGGCCCGGCCGCTGGCCGGGTCGGTGCCGAAGCCGGTGACAAGACTCCCGTTCCGCAGCGCCTCGGCGCCGTAGCCCGCGAGCGTCACGAAGGCCACCCCGCCGCTCGCGGATGTCGTCCGCAGCGTCAGGCCGGTGTCGCCGGGGGCGCCGAGCCCGTCGGCCGCGCCGGCCGCCACGTCCTGCGGGCCGATGCCGAAGATCGTGGCGAAGTCCCCGGCGTGGAAGCCGACGAGGGTGTTCCACGAGACCGCATCGCGGCTCGCATCGAAGCGGTAGGTGTCCTTCCCCGCCCCGCCGATCTCGAAATTGGCCGGCCCGCCGCCGTCGTCGAGCACGTTGTCGCCCCCGGCCTGGGCGGCGAGGATGTCGCTGCCCGCTGCGGATTGGATGAAGGCGTCCGGGCGGCGGGCGGTCACAACCACGCTGTCCTCGGGCAGCCAAGCGTCCGAGAAGGCGTTTGAAAGGGGCGAGGCGCTGTAGTCGAGCCCGAGGGTGAGGTCGCGGATGTCGAAGGCGCCCCAACTGGGCGGCGCGGGGACATTGGTGCCGGGCGGGACGAAGCCGCTGTTGGTGACCTCGAACACCGTGCCGCTGGCCCCCGCGCCCGCGCCGCCCAAAGCCGTGGTGCCGAACAGGTCGCCGTTGGCGTCGGCGGTCAGGCCGGGGTTAGGGTAGGCGCCGCTGCTGAAGGTGTCGAAGCTAGCCAGCGTAATGGGCGCCCCGACATAGCCGAAGGCGGTCTTGGGAATCTCGAACAAGGTGCCGGCGTCGCTCGCGTTTCCGGTTCCGGGTACGCTGGGCAGATTGCGATTGGCTGTGCCGAACAAATTGCCCTTGCCGTCGATGATCAGGCCGCCGGGGTCTTCGCCATCAAAGCCATCAAAGTCATCAAAGCTGGCCAGACAGATCGCCCTGACTATCAGTGATCAGGCTATTGGGGCCGGCGCCGTTCGCGCCGTCGAAGCTGGCCAAGGTGATGGGCGCGCTGGCGTAGCCGGTGGCGGTCCTGGGGAGCTCGAAGGCGGTGCCGAAGCCCTTGCCGCCTCTATTTGTCGTGCCGAGCAGATCGCCGTAGCCGTCGATGATCAGGCCACCCACCGGAACGGCGCCATTGACCTCGTCGAAGCTGGCCAGGGTCGTGGGCGTGCTCGCGTAACCGGTGGGGGTCTTGGCAAGCTCGAAGACGTTGCCGACGCCGTCCACGCCGCCTAACGTGGCCGTGCCAAGCAGGTCGCCACTGGCATCGGCGATCAAGCTGCCATTGGGGAAACTGCCGTCGGCGCCGTCGAAGCTAGCCAGCGCGGTGAGCGTGGCGGCCTGATCGGCGATGGTCATCGGAGCCTCCCGAGCGAGCGTTGCGGAAGCATACGATAACCTGCTTCGATTTGTATACGATATAGTAACGACCTGGAAGCGTCAGGCAAGCCGCCTACCCCGGCGCCACCACCTCGTTCGGCAGCGCGCCCCAGAAATCGCCGCGCCGCAGCCATCCGTGATACGCGCCGACCTGCACGCGGCACCAGTCGGAGCCCGCGTCGC
>DATFDN010000280.1:0-2202 GCA_035252035.1 Acetobacteraceae bacterium
CCGATCCGCGCGGCAAGGCAGAGCAGCCCTGCCCCGGCGCCGCTGCCGCCTTCCAACACGCACTCGCCGGGACGCGCCGGAACCGCGGCGGCCAGCAGGACCGGCTCGATCCCGCTGCGGAAACCCTCCGCTGGCTGGGCATAGCGAACACGGCCGCCGAGCAGCGTGCCGCCCGTGACGTCCACTCAGATCTCGCCGGCCTCGGCCAAGACGCGCCGCGCGACCGGAAGATCCGCCTCGGCCACCGCCAGGCGGCGCTGGATCGCGCCGATGCTGCCTTCCATCACGGATGCGTGCTGATCCAGCAAGAGCGAGGCGATGCCGGCATCGGTCAAGAGGGCGATAAGGAAGGACAGCCGCACCGGGTCGTTCGATGTCGCGATCACGCGCATGAAAGCGCCGCTCCCTTGCCTTGACCGATTTTTCCGCACCGCCGATATGGTGCCAGTGACCCCGAAACATGCAAGCCAGGAAACGCCGTTGGCCGTCGGCGCCACGCAAGGGGCCCGCGTGTCCCAGGCCCCGCACGCGGAGGACGCGCTCTCCGCCCTGGTCGGGCTGGTCGGCGCCGACATGGACGCGACCAACCGCCTGATCGTGGAGCGCATGGACAGTCCGGTCGCGCTGATCCCGCGCCTTGCCGCGCACATCGTCGCGGCGGGCGGCAAGCGGCTCCGCCCGCTGCTCACCTTGGCGGCGGCGCGGCTGTGCGGCTATCCGGGCGCCGAGGGCGGAGCGCGCCATGTCGCCCTCGCCGCCTGCGTGGAGTTCATCCACACCGCCACCTTGCTGCACGATGACGTGGTGGACGAAAGCCAGCTCCGCCGCGGCCTCGCCTCCGCCAACGCGGTGTTCGGCAACCAGGCGTCGGTGCTGGTGGGCGATTTCCTGTTCGCGCGCGCCTTCCAGATCATGGTGGCCGATGGCTCGCTGCGGGTGCTCGACATCCTCTCGCGCGCGGCGGCGACGATCGCCGAGGGCGAGGTGCTGCAACTGACGACGCAGAACGACCTCTCGACCACCGAGGCGCAGTACTTGGAAGTGGTGCGCGGCAAGACCGCCGCGCTGTTCTCCGCCGCCTGCCAAGTGGGCGCGGTGATCGCGCGCCGGCCCGAGCGGGAGGAGGCGGCGCTTGCCGAGTATGGCATGAGCCTTGGCATCGCCTTCCAGCTTGTCGATGACGCGCTCGACTACGCGGCCGACCAGGCGCGACTTGGCAAGACCGTGGGCGACGATTTCCGCGAGGGCAAGATCACGCTGCCCGTGCTGACCGCCCACGCGGCCGGCGATGCATCCGAGCGCGCCTTCTGGCAGCGCACGGTCGGAAGCTGCGAGCAGACCGAAGCCGACCTGGACGACGCGCTGGGCCTGATGGCCCGCCACGGCGCGATTCGCGCCACGCTCGACCGCGCCGACGGCTTCGCCCAGGCCGCCAAGCGCGCGCTCGATGTCTTTCCCGACAGCCGCCTGCGCCGCGCGCTGCGCGAGGTGGCGGACTATACGATTCAGAGGGCACGGTAGTGGCGTCACGCCCTCACCCGGCGCGCTGGCGCGCCGACCTCTCCCGCAAGCGGGAGAGGTGAAGTCAATGCGACAAGAACAACACCTCTCCCGCTTTGCGGGAGAGGTCGCCGCGCTTTGGCGCGGCGGGTGAGGGTAGCCATGAGTGACGACCCGCTCGCGCGCCTTGAAGCCGAACGCGTCCTGATCCTGGATTTCGGCGCCCAGTACACACAGCTCATCGCCCGGCGGGTGCGCGAATCCGGCGTCTATTGCGAGATCTGGCCCTGCACCGCCGATCCCGCGCGCATCCGCGCTTGGGCGCCGCGCGCGCTGATCCTCTCCGGCGGCCCCGCCTCGGTGCATGAGGCGGAGGCGCCGCGCGCGCCGGCGGGCCTTTTCGCGCTGAACGTGCCGGTGCTCGGCATCTGCTACGGCGAGCAGCTTATCTGCGCCGAGCTGGGCGGGGAGGTCGCGCCATCCGATCACCGCGAGTTCGGCCGCGCCTTCGTCGATGTGCGGGCGCCCTGCACCCTGTTCGACGGCGTGTGGACGGTCGGTGCGCGCGAGCAGGTGTGGATGAGCCACGGCGACCGGGTGACGCGCCTGCCGCCAGGGTTCCGCGTCGTCGCCACCTCCGAAGGCGCGCCCTTCGCCGCCATCGCCGATGACGCGCGCCGCGTCTACGGCGTGCAGTTCCAT
>DATFDN010000281.1:0-5502 GCA_035252035.1 Acetobacteraceae bacterium
TCGCGAGGCGCCATGCGCGACGGTCAGGCTATCGCGGGCGAGGGCGCCGGCTTGGCATCATGCGACCGCCCCTTGCCGGCGTGGTGCGTGGCCGACTCCGGCCCCGCGCCCTCCGCGCGCATCTCGTTGCGGGCCTCGGCCACCGCGTCCCCCGCCATGTCGCGCGCCTGCGCCATGGCTTCCCGGGCCGAATCATAGGCGTATATCCCGCCCCGTATCGCCATCTTCGCCGCCGGACCCACGACATTGGCCACCACGGGGCGCAGCAGCGGACCCAGGATCGCGACGCCAAGACCGACCGCCAGCCCGGTGCCGATATTGCCTTCGAACAGGTCTTCGATCGCCATTGTGCCATCTCCGGGAAAGCTGCCCCATGTTATGCCACAACGATGATGAAAAAAGACCTTCACGCCGGTTTGAGAGAGCGCCTTCACCAAACCTCCGGCACGCCCTCCGCGACCTCGGCGAGCAGCGTGCGCTCCTGCTCTGACTGGCACTCGGCCTTGGCGACCGCGCGCCGGAGATGCGCCACATGACGGCGATAGCGGCGGGAGCGATCCGCTTCATCATCGCCGCCCCAATGCTGGGCGCGGGCGCGGGCGCGGCGCTCGAAGCCATGGATCGCGCGCTGGGCGGAGCGTTTCCGCTCCTCGGGGGTTCGCGCCTTCGACGCTTCATCGAGCAAGGCTTGAAGGGTTTCGGAGACCAGCTTGTCGATCAGCCCGCCCTCGGCCTCGAACTCCGCCTCCAGGAACAGCGCGGCGCCGTTCTTGATCGCCGCCCGCACGGGCGGGGCGAGCCGCGGGAACAAGCGCGGCAGGGCCAATGCCGCCGCGCTCACCGCCACCACCGCCGCCACCTTCCCCGACAGGGTGTCCTCAAACAAAGGCATGTCGTGTCCCGTCCAGTGGTTCACCCGCTGTAGGCTCGGCTCTCTCCGCCCTTGGCGCGGAGAGGGGAGTTCTACCCCTACCCCCCCATCATCCCCGCCACGCGCCGCAAATCTTCCACGAAAGCCGCGTACTCCCGCGCCCGCGCCGCCTCGTCCGGGACGCGCAGCAGGAACGAGGGATGCACCGTGACGAACGCGCTCTCCGTCTCTGACAGGCGGATCGGGCGCCCACGCTCGCGGCCGATTGTGACGGCGCGGCCGAGCACCGCGCGCGCCGCCGTGGCGCCGAGCAGGACCACAAGCGCCGGCCGCAGCCGCACCCGCTCCACGTCCAGCCAAAAGCCGCACGCCTTCACCTCGGCCACCTCTGGCGTCTGGTGAATCCGGCGCTTGCCGCGCTGGACAAACTTAAAGTGCTTCACGGCATTGGTGACATAGACCGCGCGCCGGTCGATTCCGGCCTCCAGCAACGCGCGGCTGAAAAGCTGACCCGCAGGCCCCACGAAAGGCCGGCCGACGACATCCTCCTGGTCGCCCGGTTGCTCGCCCACGAACATCGTCCGCGCCCCGGCCGGCCCCTCGCCGAACACGGTCTGCGTCGCCGGCTCGTAGAGCGGACAGCGCTGGCAATCCGCCGCCTCCCGCGCCGCCTGCTCCACCCCTTCATCGGGGCTGGTCGCCAGCACCACGGGACCGATCGGCGTCCGCTCGGGGGGCCAGGAATCCTCGACGATCGGCTCGGCCGCCGGGATGCTGGTGCCCGGCTGCGCCGTGCCCAGCAGGTCGCGCCCATAGGCCCGCCAGTACGCCTCCAGGCCCGCATCGTCCGGCACCGCCGCCGCGGCCGCGCCAGGGCCAAAGCGCAGCCCATCCGCATCCCAATGCGCGCTGGCGTCCGGTGTGAGGACCGACACAGCCCGGTCCGGGAATTGTTGCGACAAAAGCTGGCCATTCGCCTCCAGGACGTAATGCGCCGGCCGGTACCAGCCCACGAAGCGATCTCCCGCGTGAAGGTAGCGAAGCTGCCCGCGCATCCGGTGCGCCTCGGCACGCACCGCGAAGGCCAGGCCGCGCGCCTGACGCAGCTCCGAATCGGAGCGATCCTCCAGATCCAAGGCCCCGGCCTGGGCACGCCAGATCAGGCGATACAGCAGATCGAACCGCTCCGGCTCGCGCGCCTGAACAACCAGCCCGGCAAGCGTCACCAGGGCGCGGGGTACCGAGAAACTGCCCTTGGCCTCGGCCGGATCGGGTTCCCGATTCCCATGAACGGACCATCGGATCTGTTCAGGCGGCACACCCTCCAGCGCCAACTGCCGGGCGGCGTGGCGCCAGCCCGCGAAGTCCGTCTCTCCACGCAAAGCGACCTGTCGCATGAGCGTCACCGACCGCGCTGCCGAACTTTCTCAACGCTGGAGAAAAGAAATTGTTGTGTCGCGCGGTGATCTCGTGGTTGTGATCCATTCGGGATCGCATTGGCCTGGTCGGCAACCCTGCTCGCAGTCATTGCGCATTGCATGGTGATGACACAGGCACATGTACCCCTATCACGCCCGAGATCCGGGCGTGACGCGACGACTGGTGGAGGTCTGCCCTGCTGTCCCGACGATTAGCTGCGACGCTAGGTATCCTAGCCGCGCTCGGCGAAGTCAACTGGGGCAGCGCCGCGCCCGCCGACGCACCAGGAGGCACGCCGGCCGAGCCGGGGGGCACGCCGCCGTCGCGGACTACCGTGGAGCCAGTGGACAAGGATCAGGTCGTGGCGATTCTCGGCAGACCGGTCAGCGGACCGGAAGGCAGGCTGGTCGGCCGGCTGACGGATGTTCTGGTGGATGGCACCGGCCAGCCGCAGGCGGCGGTGCTGGACATTGGCGGCTTCATGGGAGTCGGGATGCGCAGCATCGCGGTGCATTGGAAGGCGCTGCATTTCGCCCCCTCCGACCCTAAGAACCCCATCACGCTCGATCTCTCGCTCGACGAGATCAAGGCGACGCCCGAGTACAAGGGGCTCGGCGACAAGCCCGCGCCGGTCGTGGCGCCGTTGGCCGCCAACCCCGCGCCGGCGCACTGAGCGATGCGGTTTCCTCCATTCCTCAACCGGGTGCGCGGATTGCGCGCGCTGGATCTGCTCAATCTCTTCATCGCCGACGCGCAGACCGGATTCGGCGCGTTCCTCGCGGTTTATCTGGCCTCGCACAAATGGACCGCCCTGCAAATCGGCGCGGTGCTCAGCATTGGCACCGTGGCGACGATCGCAAGCCAAATCCCGGCCGGCGCCCTGGTCGATGCGATGCGCAGCAAGCGGCGGGCGCTGGCGGGCGGGATCGGCGCGATCACGGTGGCGGCGTTGCTGCTGGCCCTGTTGCCCTACCAGCTCCCCGTCGCCGTCGCCGAGCTGCTGCACGGCTTCGCGAGCTGCGTGCTGACTCCCGCTGTCGCCGCGGTCAGCTTGCGCCTGGTCGGACATGCCGGCTTCCCTGAGCGCCTGGGCCGCAACGCGCGCTTTGCCGCGATCGGCAACGCCACGGCGGCAGCCGCGATGGGCGCGATAGGCACTTACATCTCGCCGCGCTCGGTGTTCTTGCTCACCGCCGCGCTGGCGCTCCCGGCGCTGTTCATGCTGCATCGCGTGGGCGCCGCGCCTGCGCCCGCCCTTGTCCACGCGGCAACCCGGACCGCGCCGCGACGGTTCAGTTGGCAGGACGTTCAGCGGCTTTTGATGGACCGCCGGCTGCTCGCCTTCGGCGCGTGCGTCGTGCTGTTCCACATGGCCAATGCCGCCCTGCTGCCGATTGCCGCCGGTGTCATCACCGCGCGCGTGGGTGCTTATGCAAGCCTGATCATCGCCGCGTGCATCGTCGTGCCGCAATGCGTGGTGGCGCTGTTATCGCCCATGGTCGGGCGGCGCGCGATGCTGTGGGGCCGGCGGGCTGTGCTGCTGATCGGTTGGACCGCGATCCCGGTGCGCGCCGCGCTGCTCGCGATCCTACCCGCGCCGGCCCTGATCGTGGCGGCACAGGCGCTGGACGGGATCAGCGCCGCGGTGTTCGGGGTGATGCTGCCGCTGATCGCCGCCGATCTCACGCGCGGGCGGGGACGCTTCAATCTCTGCGTCGGCATCTTCGGACTGGCGACCGGGATCGGCGCGACGATTTCCACCTCCCTGGCCGGATGGATCGCCGATGCGATGGGCGAGCAGGTTGCCTTCGCCGCCCTGGCGGGCATCGGCATGGCCGGGGTCGCGTTCCTTGCGCTGGCGATGCCGGAAACCGCGCCCGATAAGCCCGCCGCCGCGCCAAAACCCGCCGTCCCGCGCACGCCCGTGCTGATGCTCGTCTCCGCCCGTCCCGCGCAACGCATGGAAGCCCGCCGCCCCGGCTTGCGCGCCGAGCGGCGCCGGGGCTACGCACGCGTGGTGCGCGGAGGTTTGGAATGGCGGTAAGGGATGTCAGGAAGGTCGTGCTCGCCTATTCCGGCGGGCTTGACACCAGTGTGATCCTACGGTGGCTCCAAGTCACCTATCGCTGCGAGGTGGTGACGTTCACCGCCGATCTCGGCCAGGGCGAGGAGCTGGAGCCAGCACGCCGCAAAGCCGAGATGTTCGGCGTCAAGGAAATCTTCATCGACGATCTGCGCGAAACCTTTGTTCGCGATTTCGTGTTCCCGATGTTCCGGGCGAACGCGCTGTACGAGGGCCAATACCTGCTGGGCACCTCCATCGCCCGTCCGCTGATCGCACAGCGCCAGATCGAGATTGCCGAACAGGTGGGTGCGGATGCGGTCGCGCACGGCGCGACCGGGAAAGGAAACGATCAGATCCGCTTCGAACTCAGCTATTACGCGCTCAAGCCCGACATCAAGATCGTCGCGCCCTGGCGGGAATGGGAGCTGACGAGCCGGACCAAGCTGCTGGAATTCGCGGAGGCGCATCAGATTCCGATCGCCAAGGACAAGCGCGGCGAGGCGCCGTTCAGCGTGGACGCGAACCTGCTGCACTCGTCGTCGGAAGGGAAAATCCTCGAAGATCCGGCCATCGAGGCCGATGAGATCGTCTACCAGCGGACCATCCGCCCGGAGGACGCGCCCGACAAGGCCACCGTCATCCGAATCGCCTTCGAACGCGGCGATCCGGTCGCCATCGATGGCGCGAAGCTGTCGCCGGCTTCGCTGCTCGCGCGGCTGAACGAACTGGGCAAGGCGAACGGAATCGGCCGGCTCGACATGGTGGAGAACCGCTTCGTCGGCATGAAATCGCGCGGCGTGTACGAAACGCCGGGCGGCACCATCCTGCTCGCCGCGCATCGCGGGATCGAGAGCATCACGCTGGATCGCGAGGCGGCGCACCTCAAGGACCAGCTCATGCCGCGCTACGCCGAGCTGATCTACAACGGCTTCTGGTTCAGCCCAGAGCGGCGCATGTTGCAGGCGCTGATCGACGAGAGCCAGAAATCCGTCACCGGCGAGGTGCGGCTCAAGCTTTACAAGGGCAATGCGACGGTGATCGGCCGCGAGTCGCCGAACAGCCTCTATTCGATGAAGCACGTCACCTTCGAAGAGGACCAGGGCGCCTACGACCAGTTCGACGCCCAGGGCTTCATCAAGCTGAACGC
>DATFDN010000282.1:0-20395 GCA_035252035.1 Acetobacteraceae bacterium
GCTTGAAAGGCTACTGGCGCCTTGAGGTCTTTCCTCCTTGCGTGATGTTCACGCTGTCGAGCTGGTTGCTTTCGGAAGGCATCGCAGCTGTTGGCGCTCTCAGTGACGCGGCGGCTGCGGAGCGTGACGTACCATCGCACGAAGCTTCTCCCTAACAACAAACGTGGTACACGAAAATGTCGGGAACTACAGGAACTTCTACTACGTATAGTTTCGGCAGCATTTTTATTGCTAATTTGTTCGACTATGATGTGCGGACAGGCGTTACAGACTGGAATGCCGCCGCACTTGATATGCTGGGCGGGTTTTCCGATGCAACGCTCGGGGCGCTGAGCAAGGTTGTCAGCGACGGCGGCTTATCTGCCGGCGGGCAACTAATCGACGCCAACGGCAAAGCCCTGGATGTGGCAGTCGGCGTGGGCAGCGGAGAGCACGCCGCAGCGGCAAGTGGCTCCGCGTTCGATGGGTGGGAGACCGCTGTCACTGTTGCGGGGGGATTCGTCGGGAGCGCCTTGGGCTCCGAACTGGGGCCGGTCGGAGCTGCCGCCGGGGGCTATTTCGGCGCCAAGTTCGCGCAGAGCGTGTACGACTACTTCAATCAGACTCAGGGCGGCAACCCAATCCAAACAACTGCCGGGGAGTACGTTCAGGACTTTACCAATGGCGTCGCCGACATGGGACAGATGGCGGCCAACATGGCCAGCGACATCGTCGGCGGCGCGCAGACAGCGATGTCGCAACTCGGCTCGGCGCTCGAATCCATTGGGTCGGATGCTGCTTCGGGCCTGGCCGCGGTCGGCAACGCTTTTGCGGACGGGCTGGGGCAGCTCGCGTCAGGTCTCGGCGACATGCTTTCCCAGATCGGCCAGTACATCGCGAACTCGCCGATGATCGACCCGGAAACGGGCACCCCACTCAACCCGTTCGCTCCGCCCAGCCCCGGTAATCCTAGTCCTCCTAGTCCGCCTGGCTCTCCCGACTCCCCTGGTGGCTCCGGCGATCCGGCAGCTCCTCCCGGCGGTAGCGGGGGTGTTGGCGGGGCAGCCGGCGGGATGGGCGGCGGAAACAGGCAGACCAGTCCGTTGGTACTCGACCTCACCGGCAATGGATTGCGCCTAACGGCCCTCTCCTACCTGTCGCCCTATTTCGACCTGACGAGCAGCGGTTTTGCCACCAAGGCGGGTTGGATCGGCAGGGGCACCGGCCTGCTGTGCCTCGACCGCAATGGCGATCATGATGCGGCTTTTGTCAGCCCTTTCTACGTCGTGCCCGTCCCCGGACTTGATCCGGGGATTTGTCGCAAGCATTCACGACTTCGCAACGGCGGGAAAGCCGTGGATGCTCGCATTCGCGAGCATGACGCAGGAAAACCGGCACCTACGGAAGGGACCGTAAGCCGGACAGCAACGCCAAGCGCGGCCATAGCGGGGAAGGTGGCGGCATCGGTCATGCGGCAACTTGGCCTGGGAATAAGAGTTGCAACGACGTGCAATAACCTTCCACAGTCAAGCAAAAATTAGGCGGATTTGAAAGTTTGATACATTCTCTATTAGCAATGGAAGTGTTACAGATTGCGGTGTGAGCAATCGAGCCATGAAGGCCGATTATCGAGTCGTGGGACGGGCTCTGTGAAGAGAATGACGAGCAAAATCTTGGTCCACCATTTGCTACTATGGCTTAGTGCTGGTTTTGTAATGTATCCATCTCTATGTCATTCAGGTCATACCGGGCAATGGAGGCTGAGTGCTATGAGTATCAACGCTTTTAGTTTTGAGAGCTTTGAGAAGCTTTCTTCCAATAAAGAGGCTGAAAATGAAGCACAAAGAAAATTCTTGGATTTATTCCCCATTGGATCTAAGATTTCCGATGCGCAGAAAGCATTGGAAAGAGCGGGAGCAGCCTGCCAAATCGTTCATGATAATGAAGATTTCCTATACTGCATTTATCGGCGACGAGGACATGGGCTTCAATTTTTTGTCGGATCTATAGAATGGAGGGTTGTGCTTTGGCCTGACTCTAAAGAAAGAATAAGTCGTGTTGAAATATCCAGAAATATGACAGGATTCTGAAGATGGGATCAATCACAGTATACTACAAAAATATCTTCATAGCAGGAAATCCAACCCCATATTACCATGAGTATCTTGTGTATACGACTGATAGTGGCGTCCAATATTATACCCGTGGGGGCCCCTCAGCAGCTATCGACGGTGTATCTGATGGCGGTGGCGGAAGTGGAAGTTCAGGCTCAGATAGCGGATCTGGCTCATCGCCAACAATGAGCGGAAATTTTCCGTTTGGAAAGTTAGTTACTCAGACTGGTAACTATGACAAATCAAGCCCGGACTATGCTCCGCCGGGAACTGATCCAAGCGAGACCCTGGTGACAGGACCGGACTCTCAGCTAGGAACTGTTTAGAACAATATTATAAGTGATATGAACGATATTAATTTACGGGATATACCTTACAGTCCGGCTGGTCCGAACAGTAATTCAGCTCTCAATGAAGCCCTGGCTAAGGCAAATGTTCCAAAACCTACACTGAGCGATATGGATGGGCCATATCCAGCGCCAGGTTCCGAAAGTCCTATATCATCAAATTGGATGACCAATACACAAAATTTATTAAATCTATTCGAAGATATGGCGAATAGAGGTGCTCAAGATCTGTCTAACTTTGGTTCTATGATACTGAACGAGGCTGAATCAGCGCTGAAAAGCAGCCTACTAGACGGCTCGAGTACTCAATCTTTTGTCTCTGATCAAGCGGAATCTCTTCTTAGTGATGAAGAGATTCTTGCTACCGATCAGGCAGCCGCCTCACCTGGAAACTCGTCCGATTCTGACTCTAGTCAAGAGACCAGCTCGGATTTTCCAATAGACGATAGCTATTCAGTGCAGTCAGGAGGCTCCGACGATAGCGGAGGTGAGGGTGGGGGTGCTCCCGCAGTAGGGGGAGGTGGCCCAGAAGGCGCGGCAGGCGACATGGGGGGTGCCGACGACAGCGTAAGCCCGCTTGTTTTGGACCTCACAGGCACGGGAATAAGTCTAACGAAGCTTTCCTATGCCTCGCCCTATTTCGACCTGACCGGCAGCGGCTTCGCCACCAAGACGGGCTGGATCGGCAGCGGCACCGGCCTGCTGTGCCTCGACCGCAACGGCGACGGCCAGATCAACTCGGGCCTCGAACTCTTCGGCACCGCCGGCGGCGCGACGGATGGCTTCGCGGCACTGGGCGCGCTCGACAGCAATGGCGACGGGGTGATCGACGCCAACGACGCGCCCTTCTCGCAGTTGCGGGTGTGGGTGAACCCGGAAGGCGACGGGGTGGTCCATTCAGGCGAGCTCCTGACCCTCGCCCAGCTCGGGATCGCCAGCATCGATCTTAACGCCACGACCTCGACGCAGGTCATCAACGGCAACGCGGTGAACCTGGTCAGCACCTACACGCTGACCAACGGCACGCAACGGACGATCGGCGACGCCTGGTTCACCACCTCTCCCACGTACACCCGCCCCGACACGACGCCGGCCCTCTCCTCCGACGTGACATCGCTTCCCGAGCTACAGGGCTACGGGACGATGACCGACCTCCGATCGGCGATGATGGCCGACCCCGCCCTGGAATCCTTGGTGCGGGGCGTGGCCTCCGACCCAGGCCAGGCGCCATCGTCCCTGCTGTCGGGGATTTCCGGGATCATGCTGGAGTGGTCGGGCTCGACGAGCATCGACCCGGCCAGCCGCGGCGGCCTGTTCGACGCGCGGCAGCTCGATTTCCTTGAGAAGTACACGGGGATACCGTTCTACAACGCGAGCTACAACGATGATTTGTGGGGGCTTCCCGCGGACCCGAGATGGCGGGCGGCGATCAACCTGAACGAAGGGTGGAACAACGCCTATGATGGCCTGACAGCGCGCCTCCTCCTGCAATCCGGGTACTCGCTCCCGGAATTCACCTACAACGCGGCCGCTGATTTCGTCCTGCCAAGCGTCTCTCTCCAGGCGTCGTTTTCCAGCCTGTTCTCCCGGCTCGGCGATGTCAGCGCGAGCAACGAGGGCCAGTGGGAGGTGGCGCTGCGTGTCTCCGACGCCTTTAGGCTCGACGCCCACCTCGCCCCGAGCGCCTATCTCGCGGCGGTGGCCTCCGCCTCCTCCGATTCGGTCGCGGCGCTCGCCAGCGCCCTGATCTTTGGCGAAAGCTTCAGTGTCGATCAGACTGGCGCCATATCGCTGACCGGAGTTACCCAGAACAGCATCCTGTACGCCGGTCCCGCCGTCCGGCTGATCGAGGTTGACGGCGTCAACTCGCAGTCCCCGCCGCCCCTCGGCAACATCATTCACTATGACGCGGGCAGCTTGTCTCTCGAAATCAATCAGACCGACTACGCCGACAATCCCAACAACGCCCTTGAGTTTGGCGCGGGCATCACCGCGGCGCAGGTGCGGGTCACTGCCGACACGGCGGGCAACCTCTATCTCACCGATGGCACGCCGGGCGACCAGGTCGAACTCGACAACCAACTGAGCGACAGCGCCTGGGGCGTGCAGCAGGTGGTCTTCGCCGACGGCACGACCTGGACTCGAAAACAACTGACCCAGCTCGCCACTCTGGGATCTCCCAAGAGCAACACGATCAAGGGAACGTCGGGGAACGACCTCCTGGACGGCAAGGGCGGCACCGACACGCTCATCGGCGCCGGAGGGCAGGACACCTACCTGTTCCGCCCCAGCTACGGCCACCTCACGATCCAGAACGCCTCCACGGGCACCGTGCCAGCCGGGCAGCTTCTCTTGGGGACTGGTCTCACCGAGCAAAATCTCTGGTTCGTGCAAAGTGGCAACGACTTGGTCGTGGATGTTCTGGGGACGCAGGATCAGGTCACGGTCCAGGGCTGGTTCGGGTCCAACCCAAGCGCCCGCCTGGCCGAAGTCCTGGCCTCCAACGGGATGAAGCTCGATGGCCAACTGCCGCAACTGGTCTCGGCCATGGCGAGCTACGCGGCCAACAATCCTGGATTCAACCCCACGGCGGCGTCTGGAATGCCGAACGCTCCAGCCTTGCAGTCCGCCTTGGGGGCGGCGTGGCACCATTAGCGGCTTCCGCCCGGAGCGGAGAAGCCAGGAGAAAGCCGATCAGCCATGCGCGGCCTCGACCTCCGTCCAGGCCGCGCATGGCTGCGTGACCCTCAGAGAACCCAGCGGGACGCTGGACCAGGATCGATCCGGATGCGCATGATGCGGGGCGAGTCTCGGACGAGGGAAATGTTTCGCGATTGCCGCCGCCTCCTTGCCGGTCCGGTGCGCTCGGGCCTGTTGGCCTTGTCCGCCCTGGCGGCGGCGAGCGGAGCCGGTCCGGCCCTTGCCGAGCCAGCGGCAGGCGCGGCAATCGCCGCGAACGGCACGCCGAGTGGCGCACCTGCCTGCGCGAGCTGTCATGGCGCGGGTGGTGAAGGCAACATCGGGGCCGGTATCCCCCGCCTCGCGGGGCTGCCCGCCCCCTACACCACATCCCAATTGACCGCCTTCGCGAACGGGCAGCGCGACAACCCGCTGATGACGCCGATCGCGCGGACGCTGAGCCGCGACGAGGCGGAGGCGGTCGCCGTCTATTACGCCGCGCTTCCCGGCCACGCGCTCCCCAGCGGGGCGCCGCCCAGCGCCGGCGCCGGCAGCGCCCTGGCGCTGGAGGGGCGCTGGTCCGATGGCATTCCGGCCTGCGTTGCCTGCCACGGTCCCGATGGGATCGGCGTGGGGGCCGACTTTCCGCCGATCGCCGGCCAGCCCGCCAGCTACGTCACGGCGCAACTCGAAGCGTGGCGGCAGGGCAAGCGGCCACCCGGCCCGCTCGGGCTGATGGAGGCGGTGGCGCGGCGGCTGACCCCCTCCGACATCACGGCTCTGGCCGAGTGGGTCGCCACGCTGTCCGGAGGCGTTGGCCCGACGGCGCCCGACGCTTCGGCACATGAGGGGGCGAGCCTGGCCCCAAGCGCCCCCAGCCCCGTGAAGCCTGGCACCGAGGCCGTGTTCCAGCCGCCGCCGGAGAGCGCGATCCCGGCGGGACCGTATGGGGACATGGTCAAGCTCGGCCGCGACATCTTCCGCGACACGCGGGCGAACGCATCCGCCTTCGTCGGCAACGCGCTTCGCTGCGGCAACTGCCACCTGGACGCAGGCAGGCTGGCGAACGCGGCGCCGCTCTGGGCCGCTTGGGTCGCCTTCCCCGCGTACCGGGCCAAGACCCGCGAGGTCAACACGTTCCAGGAGCGGCTACAGGGCTGCTTCCGCTTCAGCATGAACGGCACGGCGCCCCCGCTGGGCGACGACGTTCTGGTTGCGCTGGAAACCTATTCGGCATGGCTCGCGCGTGGCGCGCCGGTCGGCGCCGACATGCCGGGCCGCTCCTATCCGCGGCTCGGCGCACCGCCTTCCCCGCCCGACTACGCGCGCGGCCAAGTTGTGTATCAACAGAAGTGCGCGCTCTGTCACGGCGCCGGCGGCGCGGGGCAGTCTGCGCCGGCCGGGACGGTGGTGTTCCCCCCTCTGTGGGGTCCGACTTCCTACAACTGGGGCGCGGGCATGGAGATGGTCGATACGGCGGCGGCCTTCATCAAGGCGAACATGCCGCTGGGGCTCGGCGGCACGCTCTCAGATCAGCAGGCGTGGGACGTGGCGCTGTTCCTGGACAGCCACGAGCGGCCGCAGGATCCCCGCTTCGCCGGCACGGTGGGCGAGACGCGGCGGCGGTTTCACGACTCGCCCTGGTCGATGTACGGGCGAACCGTCGCCGGGCGCGTTCTGGGCGGCGCGGCGCAGGACGAACGTGCGGGGGAGGGGACGCCGGAGCGGCATTGAAGGGCGCCCCTGCCCTGCGGGGCACGCAAGGGCAAGCCACGCTCCGTCCATGGACGGTCGAGCCCCACGCATTCCAATCGGCCGAAAGGTGTTCGATGATCAACAAACCGCCTGAGCGCCTCCGTCTGGATCGGCTGGCCACCCCAATCGGCGAAGCGGTGATCCTTACGGACGAGAACGGCTACCTGCGAGCGCTCGATTGGGCCGACCGCGAGTCCGCCATGGCCCGCCTGCTTCGTCTGCACTATGGCTCCGTCGTGCCGGAGCCGGGCGCCGCGCCGGAGAGGATCACATGTTTGCTGCGAAGCTATTTCGACGGGGAGCTTGGGGCCCTGGGGAGCATCGAATACCGGACGGCCGGCACGCCGTTCCAACGTTCAGTGTGGGACGCCCTCGCCGCCATAGCGCCGGGCGAGACCGCCAGCTACGGCCGCCTGGCGGCGAGGCTCGGATGTCCCAAGGCCGTCCGGGCCGTCGGCCTGGCCAACGGGGCCAATCCGATCAGCATCGTCGTTCCGTGTCACCGGGTCATCGGGGCCGACGGCTCGCTGACGGGCTATGGCGGCGGCATCGCGCGCAAACGATGGCTCCTCAGGCACGAAGGGGCGACATTCCGGGACAGGCTGGCTCCGCTGGCCGCCGCGGCTTAGAGCGGGATTGCGCTGCTCGGGATCGGATAGGGCGTCGATGTCGGTCGGGACGCCGTAGCGCTCGAGGTAGGCGGGCGCGGCGCAAGTTGTCTCCGACAGTGTCGCGAGCCGGCGTGCGATCAGGAAATCGCTATCGGTGAGGGTACCGACACGGATCGCGCAGTCCACCTCCTCCCGCACCAAGTCCACGTAGCGGTCGCCCTCGCTGAGAAATAGCTCGATCTTTGGATACTTGGACAGGAAGTCGGGCAGGTGCGGCATGACGAAGTGGCCTGCCAGCGTCGGGTGGATATCGACGTGCAGCAGGCCACGCGGCTGAGCGCCGGCGAGCGCCCCTTCCGCGTCCTCAAGGTCCGCGATCAGCCGGAGGCAGCGCCGGTAGTAGATCTCGCCGTCAAGTGTGGGGCTGACGTGGCGAGTGGTCCGCTGCAACAGTCGCGCCCCGAGTCTCGCCTCCAACTCCTTGACGGCGTCCGTCACCGAGGAGCGCGGCAGGTCAAGATCGGCCGCCGCCCGCGTGAAGCTCCTGCGCTCCACGATGCGACAGAAGGCCCGCATGGCGTCGAAGCGGTCCATTGTTCGCCCCGTCGGATGCTGCCGGACTATGCCTAATTGTCTTAGCGGGCGGAATAAGCAGATTCCTCTCCGTCTCGGCCGCGCTCCCGCGGCGAGCGCTTGGAGGAACAACCATGAACGCTCAGAATGGAAAGGTTGCGATCGTCACGGGCGCCTCGGGCGGGATCGGCGCGGCCGTGGCGGAACGGCTGGCGCAGGACGGCTTCGGCGTCGTGGTCCACTACGCGGGCAACAGTGCCGCCGCCGAGGCGCTGGTCCGCAAGATCGAAGCAACCGGGGGCCGGGCCACCAGCGCCCGGGCTGACGTCGGTGCTCCCGCGGCGGTGCGCCGCTTGTTCGACGACGCCGAGGCGGCTTTCGGGGGCGTCGACGTCCTGATCAACACGGCCGGCATCATGGAGCTCTCGACGATCGCCGAGAGCACCGACGCGATGTTCGACAAGACGGTCGCCGCCAACCTGCGCGGCACCTTCAACACGCTGCGCGAGGCGGCCCGGCGGCTGCGCGACGGCGGCCGGATCGTCAACTTCTCGTCCAGCGTCACGGTCCTGCTACAGCCGACCTACGGCATCTACGCGGCGACCAAGGCCGCGGTCGAGGCCATGACGAGCGTGCTGGCCAAGGAACTCCGCGGCCGCGACATCACCGTCAACGCCATCGCTCCCGGCCCCGTCGCAACGAAGCTCTTCTTGGACGGCAAGCCGCGGCAGGTGATCGACGCGATGGCCAAGGCCGCGCCGCTTGGGCGCCTCGGCCAGCCTGGCGACATCGCGTCGGCGGTCGCCTTCCTCGTCCGGCCGGACGGCGGCTGGATCAACGGCCAGACCCTGCGCGCCAACGGCGGGCTCATCTGAGCGCGCCCGTCCCGGTCGCCGCGGGCCGGATCCAGACAGGACCAAGGCCCGGACCGAAGGAGTTTTCCAATGCCGGGCCATGTCATTCTCGTCTCCGGCGCCTCGTCCGGCTCGCGTTCACGTCGCCCCGTCTGAGGACGGAGCAGAGGTCGTCACCGGCGTCGCCGACCGCGTCCGCCGCGAGTCGCTGTCGGCGCGTAGCGCGAAGGCGGTCCGGTTGTACGCGATTATCTAGTTTCTTGAAAAATAGATGGGTATTTTGATAAATTAGCTACGAAAGTATGTGCTGCTTCGTCACCGATCCGCTCGTGCCGGGAGAGAGCTGGACAGCGGGAGAGACTCGAACACCTCCGCCCACGCCGCGCGCAGCGCCAGGTCGGCCTCCTCCATGCTGGCCGTGATGCCCAGCGCGCGCAGGCTAGTCACGCCGTGCGCGCGAATGCCGCACGGCACGATCCCGCCGAAATGCGACAAGTCGGGATCGACGTTCAGCGCCACCCCATGCCAGCTCACCCAGCGCGTGACGCGCACCCCGATCGCGCCGATCTTCGCCTCGGTCCCCGCCGCGGGGTCGGCGACCCAAATGCCGATCCGGTCCGCGCGCCGCTCGCCCCGGACGTTGAAGCGGTCCAGCGCGCGGATCAGCCACTCCTCCAGCCCATGCACGAAGCGGCGCACGTCGCGCGCGGGCACGATGCCATGCGGGCGCGTCAGGTCGAGCATCACGTAGGCCGTGCGCTGTCCCGGCCCGTGATAGGTCCACTGCCCGCCGCGCCCCGCCGCGAAAGTCGGGAAGCGGTCCGGCTGCGCCAAATCCTCGGGCCTGGCGGAGGTGCCAGCGGTGTAGAGCGGCGGGTGCTCGACCAGCCAAACCAGCTCCCGCGCGCCGCCCGCGCGGATCGCCGCGACCCGCGCCTCCATCGATTGCCGCGCCGCCGGGTAGGGGGTCAGGCCGTCCGCGATCCGCCACTCCACAGCCCCCTTGGGGGCGCCCTCGGAGGCGCCCTCGGAGGCGATTGAATCCGCTCCGGTCATCGGCTATAGCCCGCGCGCGCCCGATGCGGTCGTGGCGGAACGGTAGACGCGCCAGCTTGAGGTGCTGGTCCGGGAAACCGGGTGGAAGTTCGAGTCTTCTCGACCGCACCACTGGGCATCAGCGAACTAGCTCGATCCGGAGCCCGTCCAAGGCCAGCCCGGCCCAGGCCTGGTCGGCGGTGGCGGCAATCGCGTCCAATCGCAACGCGAGGGCGAGGCACGCGCGGTCCCCAAGCGAAAGGCCACGGTCGCGCGTCCGCTGGCGCAGCAGTCCGGCCGCGAAGGCCGCCTCCTGGTCGAAGGCGTGAACATCCAGGTCAAGATCGCCAAAAGCCGTTCGAATCCCCAATTCGGGCATTCCGCGCTCGCCAAGCTTGGCGGCCACTTCGGAGAGGTTGACGGCGCTGACCGACGCGCGTGGCAGCAAATCGACAACCCGCTCGGCGCCTTTCTCCCCCAGGAGCAAGGCGAGGAGAGCCGACGCGTCCAGCACAACCGCCGGATCACTCACGAGCGGCTTCGGCCCGGCGATCGCGGATCAGCTCATCAACCAGACTCTCTCCCAGCGGCACGTAACGGCGCACGAGGGCCTGTGCCCGCGCCACCGCCGCTTTCAGCGAACGGACCCGAAGCTCGCCATCCGCAATGTCCATCACGACGCTGTCGCCCGCCTGGAGCCCGAGTTGGCGGCGGAGATCCGCTGGGATGACAAGCCGCCCGCCCTCCGCGATCTTGCCCCGCTGTGCCGCCATGAGACCATCCCTATTCGCCGCTGTCTCGATATAGGCCATAAGAGCTGCCTGTGCCAATTCCATCGCACCGGGCAAGGAACGGGGACCAGCCATGGACGACGACTCCCGCAAGGCGGCACTTGACTACCACCGTCTGCCACGGCCGGGGAAACTCGCCATCCAGCCCACCAAGCGCATGGCGACGCAGCGCGACCTCGCACTCGCCTACTCGCCCGGCGTCGCCGCCGCCTGCGAGGCGATCAAAGCGGACGCGCAAGCCGCCTATGACTACACGACGCGCGGCAACCTGGTGGGCGTGATCTCCAACGGGACGGCGGTGCTGGGCCTGGGCAACATCGGCGCGCTCGCGGGCAAGCCGGTGATGGAGGGCAAGGCCGTCCTGTTCAAGAAATTCGCCGGCATCGACGTGTTCGACATCGAGGTGGACGCCGCCGACCCCAAGCGCTTCTGCGACGTGGTGGCGGCGCTGGAGCCCACCTTCGGGGCGATCAACCTCGAAGACATCAAGGCGCCCGAGTGCTTCGCGATCGAGGCGGAGCTGCGCGCGCGAATGCGCATCCCGGTGTTCCACGACGACCAGCACGGCACCGCCATCACGGTCGCGGCCGCGGTGCGCAACGGCTTGCTCTTGCAAGGAAAGCACTTGGCTGACGTGCGCCTCGTCACCTCCGGCGCCGGAGCCGCCGCGCTCGCCTGCGTCGATCTGCTGGTCTCCATGGGGCTGCGGCCCGAGAACGTCACCTTGACGGACATCCAAGGCGTGGTGCGCCCCGACCGGCCGGGGATGCTGCCCAACATGGCCCGCTACGCACGCGAGACCGAGGCGCGCAGCTTGGCCGAGGCGCTGCCGGGCGCCGACGTGTTCCTGGGCCTCTCGGCGCCTGGCGTGCTGCGTCCCGAATGGCTGGACCGCCTGGCGCCCCGGCCGCTGATCCTGGCGCTCGCCAACCCCGATCCCGAGATCCTGCCGGAGCTGGCCCGGCGCGGGCGGCCCGACGCGATCATCGCCACGGGGCGCAGCGACTATCCCAACCAGGTCAACAACGTCCTCTGCTTTCCCTTCATCTTCCGCGGCGCGCTCGACGTGTCGGCCAGCGAGATCGACGAGGCCATGAAGATCGCCGCCGCCGAGGCGATCGCGGCGCTCGCGCGGATGGAGGCGAGCGAAGTGGTCGCGGCGGCCTATGGCGGCGCCGCGCCGATCTTCGGTCCCGACTACATCATCCCGAAGCCCTTCGATCCGCGCCTGATCCTGGAGGTCGCCCCGGCCGTGGCCCGCGCCGCCATGCAATCGGGCGTGGCCCGCCGGCGGGTCGCCGACTTCGACGCCTACCGGCGCGAGCTGGAGGGCTTCGTGTTCCGCTCCGGCCAGCTCATGCGTCCGGTCTTCGAGGTGGCGCGCGGGCGGCGCAAGCGGATCGTCTATGGCGAGGGCACGGACGAGCGCGTGCTGCGCGCCGCGCAGACCCTGGTGGACGACGGCATCGCCCAGCCAATCCTGCTCGGCGCGCGCGCGGCGATCGAGGTCAAGGCGCGGGAGATGGGGCTGCGCATCGACCTGCACGGCGCGGTGCGCGTGCTCGATCCGGAACAGGATCAGGACGTGTTCGGACCGCTGCTGCCCGAATACCAGCGCCTGGCGGGGCGGCGGGGCGTGCCGATGGAGATTGCCCAGCGCGCGCTCGCCTCGCGCGGCTCGGTCGCCGCGGCGATGCTGCTGCGCGCCGGGCTCGCCGACGCTGCGATCTGCGGCGGCGTGGGGAACTGGTGGCGGCAAATCCAATACGTCCTGCCGATCATCCCGCGCCGGCCGGACGCGAGCCGTGTCTACGGGCTCGAATGCCTGATCCTGCAAACCGGAACGTTCTTCCTTTGCGACACGCAGATGGTGGTCGATCCGACGCCGGAGCAGATCGCCGAGATGACAGTGCTCGCCGCCGAGGCGGTCGCAGGCTTCGGCATCACGCCAAAGGTCGCGCTGCTCTCGCACTCCAACTTCGGCGCGAGCGACTCCGACAGCGCGCGCAAGATGCGCCGCGCGCTGGACCTGGTGCGCCAGCGCGCGCCGGACTTGGAGGCGGACGGCGAGATGAACGGCGAGAGCGCCCTGGCCGCCGCGATCCGCGACCGCGCGATCCCGGACAGCCGGCTGAGCGGGACGGCCAACCTGCTGGTGATGCCGACGCTCGACGCGGCGAACATCGCCTACACGCTGCTCAAGGCGGCCGCCGAGGGGCTTTCGGTCGGGCCGATGCTGCTCGGCCTGAGCAAGCCGATCCACGTGCTGAGCCGCAGCGTGACCGCGCGCGGCATCGTCAATCTCAGCGCCTTCGCGGCGCGGGGAGCAGCGGAAAGTGGGTAAGGGGCCACCCTCACCGCGGCCCTTTCGCAAGGAGAGAGGGCGCGCTGTACGCACAAGGCCTGTCCAGGACGCCCGCCTTCGCTTGCGGGAGAGGGTGAGGGTGAAGGCCGTCGGCGCGAATTGAGAGGTGGCGGAAATGGCTGGAAGAACCGCGATGCCGATGCGATTGCTTTCCAATCTGCTGACCCGGTTCGTCCGGAACGGCACGATGCGCCTGGTCGATGCCGATGGCGGACTCCATGTCTTCGGCGACCCGGACGCCAAGCCGGCGGTCACGGTCCGCCTGCACGATCGCGGACTTTATACGAAGCTCGCGCTGAACCCCGAGCTGTACGCTGGCGAGGCCTACGCCGACGGCACGCTTACCTTCGAGGACGGATCGGAGGTGGGCGATCTAATGTATCTGTTCTCGCTTAGCCGGGGCGGCCTAGCCTCGCCCGCGTCGCAGCGCCTACTGCGCAGGGCCTGGCGCGGCGTGAAGCGTTGGCACCAGGCCAACCCGATCGGCGTCGCCGCCGCCAATGCGCGCCACCACTACGACATTCCGACCGACATCTACCGCCTATTCCTTGATGACGGCCTGAACTATTCCTGCGCGTTCTTCGAGGATCCACAGCACGACAGTCTCGAGAAGGCCCAGGACGCGAAGCTCCGCCGCGCCACCGCGAAGCTGCGTCTGCGGCCCGGCATGACGGTAGCGGAGATCGGATCGGGCTGGGGCTCGTTCGCCATCCACATCGCCGCCACCACTGGCGCCCGCGTGGTGGCGATCAACGTCTCTCCCGAGCAGATCCGCGTCGCTCGGGAACGGGCGCGCGCGGCAGGCGTGGAAGACCGCGTGGAGTTCCGGGAGCTGGACTATCGGGCGCTGACCGGCCGGTTCGACCGTGTCGCGTCGGTCGGCATGATGGAGCATGTCGGGATCGGCAATTTCGATGCCTATTTCGGCAAGGTTCGCGACCTGCTGACCGATGACGGCTTCGCCTTCATCCACTGCATCGGCCGCATGGCGCCGCCGGGCGCCACGGGTCCGTTCATCCGCAAGCACATCTTTCCCGGCGCCTATGTTCCTTCGCTCTCCGAAGTGTTCGCCGCGACCGAGCGCACCGGGCTCTGGGTCGCGGACATGGAGGTGCTGCGGCTGCACTACTACTATACGCTGCGTCACTGGCGTTCGCGCTTCGCCGCCAACCGTGCGCGGATCGCGGCGCTTGCCGATGAGCGGTTCTGCCGCATGTGGGAATACTATCTCGCGGCAGTGCAGGTCGGCTTTCTCAACGGCGCCAGCATGGTGTTCCAGCTTCTGCTGTCGCGCCGAATCGACGCCGTCCCCATCGTTCGCGACAGGCTGACCGAGGGTATTGACGAGCCGGCGGACAGCGTCCCTTGATGCCAGGGAGAAGGCCAACCCTTACGGACCAACGCGTTCGTCCGGCATGAGCAAGCCGGTCCGCGTGCTGGGCCGCAGCGTGAGCGCGCGGGGCATGGTCGATCTCAGCGCTCTTCGCGGCCTGGGAGAAATAGGCAAGCCGCTGTTGGCCGCCGCGCGCTGATGGGCTGGCGGTGGACCACCATCGGGCGGTAGCTCTCGATGGTGCCCCTGAACTCGTCGAACTCCCGCTCTGGCACGTTGAGCTGGTACAGGGTGGTCTTGATCTCGGTGGCAACCACGTCGAACTTGCGCTCGGTCACTGCGAGATGCGCGTGCGCCTCGCGCATGTCGCGGCCAGGGTAGCATTTCGGCCCGCCGGTCTGCTCGACGCACCAGGCAGGCACATTGCGCACCATCTTATTGCGCTCTGCCAGCATCGTGGGGCAAACGCGCGCCGTCAACGGGCTCGTTCCGTGCCCAAGGGGAGGGCCAGCCCTCGCGGACTGGCCCAGCCCCTTATCGCCGACGTATGATGATCTTGACCTTCACGGTCACGATCACCATGATCGGTGGCAGGAGCCAACCATGCTGTGACATGGATGCTCTCCTTTGGCGGCGGTCCGGGCCTATTCCCGGCCGCCGCAATCTTTTTTACGTAAGGAATGGACTGAGACCAAAACGAAAATGGACTTGTGGTTGGAGACTGCCGCTGAGCGAGATTGAGCCGAACCCATTTGGTGCTATCCTGGCGCGTGACCGCTGACAGCACGGATCGCGTGCCCAGATGCTCTGGCTAGCCCTTGGTGGCCTGACCCTGTTCGCCTTCCTGGGCGGCTTGCGCGCCTTCGAACGGGCGTCGGTCAATAGCGTGAAGCTGCTGCTCGCCTGGATCGCGGCGCTCGCCGGGCTCAGCCTCGCCCTCATGCTCGTGCTGACCGGGCGCGCTGGCGGGGCGATCGCGGCCGCGACCTTGCTGGTACCGCTGGCGTGGGAGAAATGGCGGGCCGTGTCCGCCGCCGCGGGCCATGCCAGGGCCAGCGCCGGCGCGCATCGGCCGCCGCCCCGCTCAGGGACGATGTCGCGCGCCGAGGCCTATGCGGTGCTCGGCCTCCGGCCAGGGGCGAGCGAGGCCGCGATCCGCGCCGCCCACAAGCGCCTGATGCGCGCCGTCCATCCGGACGGGGGCGGCTCCGACTGGGTGGCCGCGCGGGTAAACCAGGCCCGCGACGTGCTGCTCGGACAGGCGCGGCGGCGAGCCTGAGCAGGATGGCCCCGTCACGACGGCGCGATACGCGCGCCCCGCCACATTTCCGCCCGTCGGTGATGGCACTGGCCGGCACCTCCCAGGAGTACGCACCCCGATGAAGCCGCTTCGCAAGGCCGTCCTGCCCGTCGCCGGTCTCGGCACCCGCTTCCTGCCCGCCACCAAGGCGATCGCCAAGGAGATGATGCCCGTCGTTGACAAGCCGCTGATCCAGTACGCGATCGAGGAGGCCCGCGCCGCCGGGATCGAGCAGTTCTGCATGGTCACGGGCCGCGGCAAGACCGCGCTGGTCGAGCACTTCGACATCGCCTTCGAGCTGGAGGCCACCTTGCGCGAGCGCGGCAAGCGGGAGGCGCTGGCCGCGCTGGAGCCGACCCAGGTCGAGCCCGGCTCGCTCGTGACGGTGCGCCAGCAAGTGCCGCTCGGGCTTGGCCACGCGATCTGGTGTGCGCGCGCCTTCGTCGGCGACGATCCCTTCGCCATCTTGCTGCCCGACGACCTCGTGCTGTCGCAGACGCCGTGCCTGCGCCAGCTCGCCGACGTGTACCGCGACACCGGCGGCAACGTGGTCGCGGTCGCCGAGGTGCCGCGCGAGCACACCAACCGCTACGGCATCCTGCGCGTCGGCCAGGACGACGGGCGCCTGGTCGAGGTGCGGGGGTTGGTGGAGAAGCCCAAGCCGGAGGAGGCGCCATCGAACCTCTCCATCATCGGGCGCTACGTGCTGATGCCCGAGGTGATCGAGGCGCTGGCGCGCATGGAGCGCGGCGCGGGCGGGGAGGTGCAACTGACCGACGGCATGGCGAGCCTGATCGGCCGCCAGCCCTTCCACGGCCTCCGCTACGAGGGGCGCCGGTTTGACTGCGGCGACAAGGCGGGCTTTTTGGAGGCCCAGATCGCGTTCGCTTTGCAACGTCCCGACGTGGGGCCGGCGGTGCGCGCGTTCCTGAAGACCTACGCCGGCGAGTGCTGAGCAAGACAAGGGACAGGCGCGACCGATGGATTTCTCCCACCGCTTCGACCCGACCGTTCTGCGCGAATACGACATCCGTGGCATCGTCGGCGACACGCTGCGCGAGGCGGATGGGTTCGCCATCGGCCGCACCTTCGGCAGCATCGTCGTGCGCGGCGGCGGGCGGAGCGTCGCGGTCGGCTATGACGGAAGGCTGTCCAGCCCCGACCTGGAAGCGGCGCTGGTCAGGGGCTTGCGCGCGAGCGGGATCGAGGTGGTCCGGGTCGGGCGCGGCCCGACCCCGATGCTCTACTACGCCGCGACCACGCTCGGCACCGATGGCGCGGTGATGGTGACGGGCAGCCACAACCCGCCCAACTACAACGGCTTCAAGATGATGCTGGGCCGCAAGCCGTTCTACGGTCCGCAAATCCGCGAGCTGGGCGGGCTGGCGGCCGCGGGCGACGTGGTGGAGGAAGGGGAGGGGACCGAGCGGCGCGTCGATGTCACCGCCGATTACTTGGCGCGGCTGCTCGCCGACTGGGACGGGGGGGACCGCAAGCTCAAGGTCGTCTGGGACAACGGAAACGGCGCCGCGGGCGAAATCCTGACCCGCCTCGTCGCCGCGCTGCCGGGCGAGCACACGCTGCTGAACGCCACCATCGATGGGCGTTTCCCCGCGCACCACCCCGATCCGACAGTCCCCAAGAACCTGGAGCAGCTTGTCGCCGAGGTGCGCGCGCGCCGCGCCGACGTGGGCGTGGCCTTCGATGGCGACGCCGACCGCATCGGGTTGGTGGACGACACGGGGGAGGTGCTGTTCGGCGACCACATCCTGGTCGTGCTGGCGCGGGACGTGCTGCGCCACAGCCCAGGCGCCACGATCATCGCCGACGTGAAGGCCAGTCAGGTGCTGTTCGACGAAATTGAACGCGCCGGCGGCAAGCCGCTGATGTACAAGGCCGGCCACAGCCTCATCAAGGCGAAGATGGCGGAGACCGGGGCGCCGCTGGCGGGCGAGATGTCGGGCCACATCTTCTTCGCCGATCGCTGGTACGGGTTCGATGACGCGCTCTACGCCGCGGTGCGCGTGCTCGGGATCGTGGCGCGCATGGACACCAGCCTCTCGCAGGTGCGCGAGCAGTTGCCGCTGGTCGTGAACACGCCGGAGCTGCGCTTCGACTGCCCGGAGGACCGCAAGTTCCGGGTCATCGAGGAGGTGGCCGCCCGCCTGCGCGAGGAGGGCGCGCAAGTCTCCGAGATCGACGGCGTGCGCGTGCTGACCCAGGACGGCTGGTGGCTGCTGCGCGCCTCCAACACCCAGGCGGTGCTGGTCGCCCGCGCCGAAGCGATGTCGCAAGAAGGGCTGGAGCGCCTGAAGGCCGATCTCGTGCGGCACCTGGCAGCATCAGGGCTGCGAGCGCCGGATTTCTCCGGCGGCAACGCGGGGCATTAGGGCCGTTTCGGGACGCTCGGATCGCGGTGACGCATCCGAATTCCACTCTGCCCCTCGCACCTCTCCCGCGTGCGGGAGAGGTGCGGCCGCGGCTCGCAGGCGATCACGTCACCTTGCTGGTCCGGCAAATCATCCCGCGCATGTGTGTCCGCCGCGACCTTTGCGGGACGGAGCGGCGAGGATCGCCAGGATCCCGGTCAGCAGGAGCAACAGACTGCCCGGCTCCGGCACGTCGATCAGGTGAAACGCGACTGTCGTGGGCGCCGCATTGGTGTCTCCCAGATTGGATCCGCCATAGCCGAGCACATCGAGGCTGGTGAGGTCGGCGGCGGTCAGGTCCAATGCCTGACCCGGCGCGATGAACGCGTCCTGCACATCGGCGCAGGTGCCCCCGCTCGCCCAATCGCTGCGATCCCCGCCGGACGACGAGTTGTTGAACGCGCACAGGTTCGTTCTGCCGCCGTCGATCGAAAAATAGGCCGTGTCGTTGTAGCCGAAATCGAGCGTGCCGGGCGCGCTGTAGCGGAACAGGTCGAACACGGTGCGGTAGCTCGGGCTGGCGCTTGTCAGGCCGGTGACGCGCCCCAGCACCTCCGACAGCTCATGCGCCGCGACCGCCTGGAAATCGAATGTGCGCGACGCGACGGCCCCGGCCGGAGTGAAACTGTAGTTGGCGACGTTCCCCGCGAATCCCACAGAGCCGTCGAGCCCGGCTTGAGTGGGCGAAATCAGACCAAGCGCCTTGGCCTCGGCTGAGGGGACGACGTACTGGCTGGCGCCGCTCGGCGCAGCGGCGGGCAGGTGCGCCACGGCCGTCGCGAGCGCGGCGTTGGATGGCGCGTTGCGCGCGGCCTGGATCAGGGAGTTCTTGATGCTGCTGTAGCTGAAATAGCCATAGAGGTTGTCGAGGCTCGCGCCCAGCGCGTTGCCGGGGAGCGCGTAACCGCCCACGGAGCCCCAGCTCACGCCGACATTGATCACCTGGTTTCCCGCGAGGGCACTGGCGAAGTCGCCCGCGACGGTGTTGAACGCGGACTCGATACTGGCCGCGTTGGAAAGGGCGGTGATGCTGGAATCGTAGATCGGGTTGATGGTGAAGGCTGCGGCCGGGCGGACCATGCCGATGGCCGCGACGGCACCGAGCACGGCCGCGCCGTGTGCCCACCCCGGGGAGAGCCGGGTCTTGCCTGGATGTTTATACCTCATGACGCCTCCGCTTGCTTGCGACAGGGCCAAGGGTGATGCGAAATCATTTCGAAATCGTGTGCGGGGTTCCTGGGGACGCCGGAGCCGAGGGAGACTTGAGGGTAGAGGAACCGTTACGATCGATTCGCCCCGGTTGACTCGGAAAGCGAACATGATCGCTATTCAGGATAGTTTCCTAAGTATACTACAATTAATGGTAATGGCAGTCACCTCCACAACTTGCTTCGCTTGCCTGATCTGCTGATGATTTTCAGCGACTTGGCATGAATCAGCTATGGAAAAGACCGCGTAATCCTTTTATCCTTTCCAGCGGAAGGCGCACACAAGCCTTCCCTGGAGAGGCATACAGACAATGATATGCACACTAGATCGTGCTCCTCTCCGGCTTGCACGCAACCGTCCAACGGAGCATCAACATGTCCGATCTGATTCTCGCAGGACCGACCGAGCTGACCGCTGCCGAACTCGACATGGTTGCGGCAGCTGGCCCTCATCTTCCTAACGTTTCGGTCAACGTTGAGATAAACAACAATGTCGGTGTTCAAACCGCCATTGGTTTGAATGTTCTCTCGCCCGGTGCAATCGCAGCCGCCACAAACTTCAATTTCACCTTCCAACAAAATAGGATCGCCTAGTTCGCCATAGCTTCCCCGGCAGGCATCTGCCGCCGGGGAATGCTTTCCAGGGGTCGCCATGTCAGCCAGGGCGTAGGGCGGAAAAGCGCAGCGCATTCCGCCCCTATCCGCACTTTGGTAACGGCGGAATACGCTACGCTATTTCGCCCTACGACTATGACGATGATGGGTGTTCGTCAAGGCCGGCTGGTATGCCCCGGCGGGGATCCTCAAACGGCTAGGACGCTCTTCCAATTCGCAGAACCGCGTCGGCACCACTGGCTATCTCCGGCCGGTGGGCGACGCTCATCCGCGTCATGTTCAGGCACCTCAGGCACGCGTTGATGTGCCGCTCCTTCTCGACATCGAGATGCGCGGTGCCCTCGTCCAGGATGAGGATCTTCGGCTGCCGGTAGAGCGCCCGCGCGAGCAGCACGCGCTGCTTCTGG